>NZ_CAKJTM010000023.1:69255-71425 GCF_917627345.1 Protofrankia sp. CiP3
ATTCGCGTCGTACTCCCACACGCTGGCCGCCCCGGACGGCGTCACCCGCCGCATCCGCCGACCGAGCACATCGTAGGTCGAGGAGACCGTGCGGCCGTTGCAGGTCTCGGCCAACACTCGGCCGAGGATGTCCCGCCGGAGCGTGCAGTCGGCATCCATGTTCGTTGCCCGGATCACCCGTCCCGCCGCGTCATAGGCGAACGTCGTCACACCGCCCGCGCCGTGCTTCTCCACAACATTACCGAGCAGGTCGCGGGTGAACCGCACCGTCTGGCCGGCACCGTTGGTCCGGGCGACGAGCTGACCGGCGGCATCACGGGCATAGGCCAGCACCCGGCCGTTGAAATCGGTCTCCCGGACAAGATTCCCGGCCGGGTCGTAGTCGTAGCGCCAGACCAGCCCGGCCGGGTTGGCGACGGCCGCCAGCCGCAACTCGGTGTCGTAGGTGAACGCCAGCCGCGCCCCGTCCGGGCCGGTCCGCGCGGCCGGCAGGTCGAAGTGGGTGACCTCGGTCCGGGTCACCAGACCGGCCGCGTCGACATACTCGACCACATTGCCTTCGGCGTCGTAGGCCCACCGCTCGGTCGCACCGTCCGGGAGGGTCCGCCACGCCGGTTTCCCCTCCACCGTCCAGCCGAACCGGGTGACCCCACCGAGCGGGTCGACGACGGCGACCACCCGGCCGAACCCGTCCCGCTCATAGGCGGTGACCGCCCCCGCCGGATCGGTGACCGCGACCGGCAGGCCCGCGGCATCGGTCCCCACCCGCCGGGTGTGACCGAGCGCGTCGGTGACAGCCGTGAGCCGACCACGGTCATCATAGGTGAACGCCGTCCGTGCGCCGGCCGGGTCGGCCACCGCGGTCAGATTGCCCCGATCATCGTAGAACCGTTCCCAGCGGGCACCGTCGGCCTCGACGATCGTCACCGGCAGCCGCAGATCATTCCACGCCGCGGTCACCCGACCGCCATCCGGCCGGATGACCTCCGTCAGGTTGCCGTCGGCGTCATAGCTATACCGCACGGTACGACCCAACGGATCTGTCTCGGCAAGCTTGCGGTCATACCGGTCCCACGCGTAGGTCGTGGTGTGCCCCAACGGGTCGGTGACCGACTCGGCCTGCCCCGCATCGTTGAAACGGTAGGTGGTGGCATGCCCGAACGAGTCAACAGCGGTGGTGGTACGCCGGCCAACGCCGTCGGTGTCGTAGCGCAGCCGGCCGGTCAGAGAGCCGCCCGTGCCCACCGTGGCCACGCACCGGCCGGTGCCGTCGTAGGTATAGCGGTACTCGGTCCCAGTGCGGTCCACCCAGGCCACCATCCGGCCCTCAGCGTCGTACTCGAAACGCAGCGACCGTCTGGAGGAGTTCACAATGTCGGCCACATCACCGGCCTCGGTATAGCCGAACCGCACCAGCTCCACCGCAGCCCCACCGACGCTGCTGGGTCCCGTGGCAATACCGCCGTCGCCACCGGTGCGTGGGCCGGCGTCGAGTACAGCCAGCCCGACAACCCGGTGAGCCTCGGTGTCCACCCGGACCCGGTACCCGCCCGCATGGACGACCTCAGCCGGGGCGCCGTCAGCGTCATAGACGATATCGATACGATTACCATTACGGTCGGTCACTGCGGTCAGCGGCCACTGCACCGGGTCACCCCAGGCCCGCAGCCCACCGGACACGACCGGCGCGGCGAAATGCCAGCTCCGCCCCTGCCCCGGGTCGCTGACCGTGTAGGTACCGTCCGTCCCCCGGGTCAGGGGCCAACGCGGCCCCTCCACCGGCAGCACCGGCCCGCCGACATCGACGCCACTAACACCGGCACCACCGGCGGCCGTGGTCGCAGCCACAGTCGCGTCCATGGCAACCGTGGCATCGAGGGCAGCGCCAGCCGCGGCAACAGCAGGATAGATCAGCACCATCCCGTCGGCGGTCGCGAAGTACACCCCGCCAGCGTCGTCCACCTCGATCCGCTGATCGAGCGTGGACGCCCACGACCGCCCGAACCACCCGCCCAACCGATAGGAGGACAGGTGCGTCCGGGACAGCACCAGCGGCAGCAGACCAGGCAGCTCCACATCAACCTGGGTGAGCACCATATCACCGGTGGCGACATCAACCGGGTCGAACCGGACCAGCCGCTTGAGCGCCTCAACCCCGTTGGCCCGCGGG
>NZ_CAKJTM010000024.1:0-38013 GCF_917627345.1 Protofrankia sp. CiP3
GTTCGACGGCTTCCGGCTCCACCAGGATCAACCGACCTACCCGCCGGGCAGGTACCGGCAACGTGCCTTCTCGAAACCAGCGGTACGCGGTGACGTGATGCACGCCCTCACGCTCAGCCCACTGCTTCAAGTTCACTCATGCATCATACCGCATACTCAAGCTGCGGCAGTTGACAGCCCCTGTTGCCGGGCGCTCTTAGCCGATTGTGCCTGACTCTGCGACGCGGTCCGTCTCCTTGGATATGTCCACCTTCACGCGTGCCGGGTGCGCGGGGCTCCCTCGGCGCCGCGCGGTCAGCGGCGGCTGTCGCGTGCGTTGGGGTCGTTCGGCGGGATCGACGCGGGGTCGACGTTCAGTTTCCTGCCGTCCCAGTGGAACACCACGTCGGTGGTTCCGCCGCTTGGGCAGCACGCCTTGTCCGCTGGTTCGTACAGGTCGTAACGCAGGACAACGGTCGTCTGCGTCGCGGACACGAAGTGGATGCCGGCACTTGGTTCACTGAAGTCCTTACCGATCAGGTCGGTGCCGACGAAGAAGAATCCGGACTGGCGGGGCGTGCCGGATGCGCTGTTGGGCGTGCCGGGTGCGCCGGGTGCGCCAGCGCCTTGACCGATCAGGACATTAAGATTCCGGCCCACGGCGAAGCCGGTGTGGTCGATCACGGTGAAACCCTGCGCGTTGACGATGTTGGAGGCCTCAGCGAGGGTGAGAGGCGCATGCGTCGGCGGCTGTGTGGTCGTCCGCGTCGGAGTGACGGGCGGTGGCACGGTGGCGGTCCGGCCGGCCGGCGGCGTTGGGCCTCGGAGGGTGGTTGTGACCCCGCCGACGGCTGATGTTGTCTGCCCGGCCACCGTCGCTTCGCTCCCGTCGCCAGCGGGGGAGTTCTGCCCGCGTAAGGCCAGGGCCGTGGCGATCCCACCGATGAGTGCCAGCGCCAGGATGGTCGTCAGAACAACGGTGAAGGTGCCGCGCCGACGGGGCCGCGACGGCTTCGGCGGTGGCTCCCGGTACGGCTCCTCGGATTGCCGGTGCGGTGCTGGCTGCTGGTGCGGTGCTGGCTGCTGGTGCGGCGTGGCGCGCGGCGGGCCGTCGCCAGCGCGGGTGCGGTAGGTGGGCGAACGGAACGTGTCCGCCTGTTCCTCGGCAGGAGCCTGGGAAGGCGCCTGGGAAGGTGCCTGTGGCGGGGTGGGCGACAGTGACCACCACTGCGCCAGCGCGGTGTGTGCCGCTCGGACCGTCTCATCGGGGTCGGTCGCGTCGCGGCCCAGAAGAGCCGCGACGAGCGCCGCCGCGGTTGGGCGCCGTGCCGGCTCCTTGTCCAAGGTCCAGGCCAGCACCGCGCGTAGCGCCGGTGGCACGCCGGTCAGGTCGGGCTCAGCAGTCATGATCTGGATGGCGATCGCCTCGGGCCGCTCGCCCCGGAACGGCTGGCGGCCGGTGGCGGCGAACGCCACGCAGGCGCCCCAGGCGAAGACGTCGGTCGATGGCCCGGCCCGCTCACCCCGGAGTTGTTCGGGTGCCATCCACACCAGGGTGCCGACGAGCACGCCGGTACGGGTGTGGCTGGTCGAATCGGCCGACCGCGCGATCCCGAAGTCGATGACCTTCGGGCCTTCCCAGGTGACCAGAATGTTGGACGGCTTGAGATCGCGGTGGATCACCCCGGCCGCGTGGATCGCGACCAGGGCGTCGGCGAGCCCGACCGCCAGCCCATCGAGCAGGCGTCCGGTGAAGGGACCGCGCAGGGCCACCGCCTCGGTCAGGCTGCGGCCCTCGACGTATTCGGTGGCCATCCACGGGCGCGGGCCGGTGGTATCGGCGTCGATCACCGCGGCGACCGACATGCCGCGTACCCGGGCGGCCGCGGTCACCTCGGTGCGGAACCGGTCGCGGAACTCAGGGCTGTCGGCGAGCCCCGGCGACGGCACCTTGACCGCGACCGGTTTGTTGTCGTCGGCGAACCCGAGATAGACGGTGCCCATGCCGCCGGCGCCGATCCGGCTCTGTAGACGGTACGGCCCGATCTGGCGCGGGTCGTTGTCCGCCAGTGGCTGGAGCACGCGTTTTCCCCCTCGTTGGCGTTTGCCTGCCGGCCCGATCGGCAGCCGACGTCCCTAATTGTCCCTGATGGCCGTCACTGGGTGGCTGCGCCGTCCCGCTGACGTCGGCTATTCGACAACCGTCAGCGACGGGGAAAAATTTTATCTTGATTTCAAGTGGAAGGAATAGTATCTTTACAATCAAGCTGGTTCTGCCGAAAGTTTCTCCGTCTCGCTGAGATGTCGGACCGGTCGACGCGAGATATGCGCGAGGAGGATGGGATGCCGAGCATGCCTGCCGCGGTTACCGCGCGGAATCGGATCTCCCCGGTCGCCAGGAGCCGGGCCGCCGCACATTCCATGGTCGCGCCAGACCGTGTGCTGGAGGTGCTGGGCCGCCATGTCCTCATGGATGGCTTCGGCATCGTTTTTGATCTTGAGCGCAGCCGTGGCAGCTGGCTCGTGGATGCCCGTGACGGCCAGCGCTATCTGGATCTTTACAGCTTCTTTGCCTCGGCGCCGCTGGGGGTCAATCCACCCCAGCTGACCAGCGACCCCGTTTTCCTCGCCGAACTGACCGCCGCGGCGGTCAACAAACCGGCCAACCCCGACATCGCCACCGCCGCCTACGCGGGGTTCGTCGAGACGTTCGCCCGGGTCCTCGGCGACCCGGAACTGCCCCACCTGTTCTTCGTCGAGGGCGGGGCGCTCGCCGTCGAGAACGCGCTGAAGTGCGCGTTCGACTGGAAAAGCCGTCGCAATGCCCAGGCCGGGCGGTCACCGTCACTCGGGACGCGGGTGCTGCATCTGCGCCACGCCTTTCACGGCCGCAGCGGCTACACGCTGTCGGTCACCAACACCGACCCGGTGAAGACCGATCGCTTTCCGGTGTTCGACTGGCCCCGGATCGACACCCCGGTGGTCACCTACCCGCTGGACGGCACCCGGCTCGCCGACCTCGCCGCGGCCGAGGCACGCGCGCTCGCCCAGGCCGAGGCCGCGTTCGCTCGTCATCCTCACGATATCGCCTGTTTTCTGGCTGAACCGATCCAGGGCGAGGGCGGCGACAATCATCTGCGAGCGGAGTTCCTCGCCGCGATGGAACGGCTGTGCCATGTCCATGAGGCGCTTTTCGTCCTTGACGAGGTCCAGACCGGGGTGGGAGCCACCGGGGCGGCCTGGGCGCACCAGCAGCTGGGCCTGCGTCCCGATGTTGTCGCGTTCGGTAAGAAGGTGCAGCTCGGCGGGGTGATGGCGGGCCGGCGGGTGGATGAGGTGCCCGACAACGTCTTCCGGGTCACCGGAAGGATCAACTCGACCTGGGGTGGCGGGCTGGTCGACATGGTCCGCTCCCGCCGGATGCTTGAGATCATGGAGGCGGACGGGCTGTTCGCCCGTGCCGGCACGCTCGGCCGCGATCTGCTGGCTGGCCTGTGGGAGCTTGCCCGCGGCTACCCGTCGTTGGTGACCAGCCCGCGCGGGCGCGGCCTGCTGTGCGCGATCGACCTGCCCTCGCCGGAGATCCGCGACGAGGTGGTGCGCCGGCTGCGTACCGAGGAACATGTTCTCGTCCTGCCCGCGGGGCCGCGCGCGCTGCGGTTCCGGCCCGCGTTGACCGTTTCCGCCACCGAGCTCTCCCGCGGGGTGGCGGCGCTCGAGCGGGTGCTGGCCCGTACCCCGGCCGCTGACGTCCCGGCTACCTGCTGAGAGCGTGATGATGACATCGGTGAGCTATGGAGTCGTGCTGGCCGGTCGGGCACCCAGCCAGGACCATGCGGGCCGGGCGGTGCGCCGGTCGACGAACCCCGCCCGCCTGGACGAGGTGGTCGCCGAGATCGTGCTTGCGAGCCCCGCCGACCTGCTGGCCGCCTGCCGTGCCGCGCGAGCGGCTCAGCCGGGCTGGGCGGATGTGCCCGCGCCCGTCCGCGGGAACGTGATCGCGAACCTCGGGCGGCTCGTCGAGGACAATGCGGCCGCGCTCGCCCGGCTGGTCACCCGTGAGGTCGGCAAGCCGCTGGCCGAGGCGCGCGGTGAGGTACAGGAGATCATTGATACCTGCCGCTTCTTTCTCGGTGAGGGGCGCCGTCTGTACGGCGAGACCGTGCCGTCGGAGCTGCCCGACAAGCAGTTGTTCACCTTCCGGGAGCCGGTTGGTGTGATGACGGTGATAACCGCGGGCAACTTTCCGGTGGCGGTTCCGTCGTGGTACATCGTCCCGGCGTTGCTGTGCGGCAACACCGTCGTGTGGAAGCCCGCCGTCTACGCGGCCGCATGCGCACAGGCGTTCACCGAGCTGCTCCGCCGTGCCGGGGTACCGGCCGGCGTGCTCGAAGTCGTCCCGGCGGAGGGGGTGGAGACGTTCACCGGCCTGGAGCGGGCGCTGGCCGCGGGCCTTGTCGACAAGGTCGGCTTCACCGGCTCGACCGAGGTTGGCCGGATGATCGGCGAACTGTGCGGCCGGCACCTGCAAACCCCCTGCCTGGAACTTGGCGGGAAGAACCCGATGGTCGTCGCGCCCGACGCGGATCTGGACGCCGCCGTCGCCGGCGCGGTGTTTGCTGGCTTCGGCACGGCCGGGCAGCGGTGCACCTCACTCGGTACGGTGATCGTGCATGCTTCGCTGCGCGACGAGTTCGTCCGCCGGTTCGTGGCCGCGGTGCAGGCCGCGGCCATCGGTGACCCCTTCGCGGACGTCCTGTACGGGCCGTTGCTCGATCTGCGGTTCGCCGACGGTTTCGAGCGCACCCTCGGGTGCATCCGTGACCATCACCGGGTCGCGGGTTCCTCGGCGGTCGGGCGGATCGACGCGGCCCGGCCGCGGGACGGGTTCGTCGGTGCCGCCGAAACCGGTCTGTACTATCACCCGGTGATCATTGACGGGGTGCGGCCCGGTGACGAGGTGTTCGATGAGGAGACCTTCGGCCCGATCGTCGGCGTCACCGCCTACCGGCACCTCGATGAGGCCATAGAACTGGCCAACGCACCTGGTTACGGTTTGTCGTCGTCGATCTACACCAATAACCCGGCGACTGTTTTCCGGTTCCGTCGCGGTGTCAGCGCCGGCATGGTCAGCGTCAACAACTCGACGTCCGGGGCTGAGGCGCATCTGCCGTTCGGCGGTAACGGCCGGTCCGGCAACGGTTCCCGCCAGTCCGGACGCTGGGTGCTCGACCAGGTCACCCGGTGGCAGGCGGTCAACTGGGACTACTCCGGCCACCTGCAGAAGGCCCAGCTGGAAACCGGCGTCCCCGCCGCCGACCTCACCTACCGCCTCCCCAGCGGTTAGAGCGTGTGTGAGATCGGGCTTTCGATCAGTGAGCCGCGTCCAGGCGCCTCCTGGCAAGGCGGAAGGCCGAAGCGATACCGGATGAGTTGTATCGGTGTGGCCGACAACGCAGCCAGGGGGCGCCTGGGCGCGGCGAGCCGGAATGACGATCTCAAACGCGCTCTGAGAGCGCCTGGCAACAGGGAGCGCGGATCAAGGCGCGGGGCTGGGGCGCGTGCCTCGCGCGGCGATGGCTGGGGAGCGATGACACGTGTCCACGTGTCCACGTGCCAAGCGCGGTGATGAGCGGTTCGTAGTTACGCCGTGTTCGCGGGAAGGCGCGGTTGCCGGTATGGGGATCAGGCTGATGAGCGGTCCGCCCGCCGCACCGGCGTCCCTGTGGTCGTTGAGGCTGGTACCACTGTGCCGCGTGCGGAGGCCCTGGGTATGCGCCGCTAGAGTTCAGGGAGGGACAGGGTAAGAAAGGGGACCGATGGCTAGCGATTCTTTTGTCCATCTGCATGTTCACACCGAGTACTCGATGTTGGACGGTGCGGCCAAGGTCAATTCCCTGTGCGCTGAGGCCGCCCGTCTCGGGATGCCTGCGGTCGGTATGACAGATCATGGTAACATGTTCGGCTCCTACGAATTCCAGCAAGCCGCGAAGAAATCCGGTGTCAAGCCGATCATCGGTATCGAAGCCTATATCGCGCCTGAATCGCGTTTCCACAAGAAGCCTATCTTCTGGGGCGAGGGCGGCCAGCGGAACGCTGATCCCGACGGTGAGGGCGGCGACGTCTCCGGTGGTGGCTCCTACACCCATATGACTATGCTCGCCGCTGGCGCGACCGGCTTGCGGAACCTTTTTCGCCTGTCCAGCCTGGCGAGTCTCGACGGCTACTACCGCAAACCCCGGATGGATCGCGAGTTGATTGCCGAGCATGCCGCCGGAATCATCGCGACAACGGGCTGTCCCTCCGGTGAGGTCCAGACCCGGCTGCGGCTCGGCCAGTTCGACAAGGCGCTGGAAGCCGCCGCGACCTTCCAGGACATATTCGGCGCGGAGAACTACTTCCTCGAGCTGATGGACCACGGCCTGCCCATCGAACGCAGCGTGCGCGACGGTCTCCTGCGAATCGCCCGGGAGCTGGACCTTCGACCGCTCGCGACCAATGACAGCCACTATGTCACCAAGGATCAGGCGGACTCGCACAGCGCACTGCTGTGCGTCGGCACCGGCAAGACACTCGATGACCCGAAGCGGTTCAAGTTCGACGGCGACGGCTACTACCTGAAGAGCCCGGACGAGATGCGGGAACTGTGGGACGGTCAGGTCGCCGGCGCCTGTGACAGTTCTTTGCTGATCGCCGAGCGGGTCGAGCCGTACGACGAGGTGTTCACATTCGTCGACCGAATGCCACGCTTCCCCGTCCCCGCCGGTGAGGACCAGTTGTCCTGGCTGTACAAAGAGGTGGCCCGAGGGGTGGAACACCGGTTCGGCGCCGGCCCCTCGCAGGAGGTCCGCGAGCGGATCGACTACGAACTTCGGATGATCGACCAGATGGGTTTCCCCGCCTACTTCCTGGTCGTCGCGGACATCTGCCGTGAGGCACGCGAGAAGGGCATCCGGGTGGGGCCCGGACGTGGTTCGGCCACCGGTTCGATGGTCGCCTACGTCCTCGGGATCACCGAGCTCGACCCGATCGAGCACAAACTGATCTTCGAGCGCTTCCTGAACCCCGAACGGGTCACCCCGCCTGACGTCGACCTGGATTTCGACGAACGCCGTCGCGGCGACATGATCCGTTATGTGACGGAAAAGTACGGTGAGGAGAAGGTCTGCCAGATCCTCACTTTCGGCACCATCAAGGCGAAAGCAGCGATCAAGGACTCCTGTCGTGTCCTGGGCTTCCCCTACGCTCTCGGTGACCGCATCACCAAGGCGATGCCGCCGGATGTGTTCGGCAAGGGCATCCCCCTGTCGGGCATCACCGACCCCCAGCACGAGCGATACAGCGAGGCGGCGGAGGTCCGCGGCCTCTACGAAACCGACCAGGAGGTCCGAAAGGTCATCGACACGGCCCGCGGGCTCGAAGGGCTCACCCGCGGAACCGGCGTGCACGCGGCCGGTGTCATTCTCTGCTCCGAACCGCTGCTGAATGTTCTACCGATTCACCGGCGTGACGCGGACGGCGCCATTATCACGGGCTTCCCATTCCCGCAGTGCGAGGATATGGGCCTGCTGAAAATGGACTTCCTGGGCCTGCGGAACCTCACCGTCATCGACGACGCCATCCGCAACATCCGGCAGAACCGCGGGACCGATCTCGATCTCCAGAAACTTCCGCTGGCCGATGTCCCCACTTTCGAGCTGCTGGCCCGTGGTGACACGCTCGGGGTGTTCCAGCTCGACGGTGGTCCCATGCGCAGCCTGCTGCGCCTGATGGCGCCGACCAAGTTCGAGGACATCGCGGCGGTGCTGGCACTGTACCGACCGGGGCCCATGGCGGCAAACTCGCACATCGAGTACGCGGACCGCAAGAACGGCCGCAAGCCCATCACGCCCATCCATCCGGAACTACGGGACGTGCTCGAGGGAATTCTCGGTGAGACCTACCATCTCGTCGTCTACCAGGAGCATGTGCTCGCCATCGCCCGTGAGCTCGCCGGTTACAGCCTCGGTAAGGCGGACCTGCTGCGCCGTGCCATGGGGAAGAAGAAGAAGGAGATCCTGGACGCCAGCTATGCCGAGTTCATGACGGGTATGGACGACAAGGGCTACTCGTCGGCGGCCGCGCAGGCGGTCTGGGACGTTCTGCTCCCGTTCTCCGGTTACGGATTCAACAAGTCGCACACCGCCGGCTACGGTGTCGTGTCGTTCTGGACCGCTTATCTGAAGGCGAACTATCCAGCCGAGTTCATGGCCGCCCTGCTCACCTCCGTCGGGGACGACAAGGACAAGATGGCAGTGTATCTGGCGGAATGCCGCAAGATGGGGATCCGCGTGTTGCCGCCAGACGTCAACGAGTCGTCCCTGTATTTCACACCGGTCGGTGCCGACGTTCGCTTCGGGCTGGGTGCCATTCGCAACGTCGGGGCACCGGTCGTCGACTCGATCAGGGCCACCCGGCAGAAGAAGGGGGCGTTCACCTCGTTCCCGGACTTCCTTGACAAGGTTGAGATCGGTGTCTGCAACAAACGTACCGTCGATTCCCTCATCAAGGCGGGCAGCTTTGATTCGCTCGGCCACACCCGCCGGGCGCTGGCCCGCGTCCATGAGGCCGCCATTGACGCCGTCGTCGGCCCCAAACGGGCTGAGGCGTTCGGCCAGTACGGTCTGTTCGGCGATACTGACGGGAACGAGAGCGGACCGGTCAAAATCGGCCTCGATCTTGATCTCGGCGTCGCGGAGTGGCCCCGCCCGGAACTTCTCGCGCAGGAACGCGAGATGCTCGGCCTCTACGTTTCCAGCCATCCGTTGGAAGGCGCTGAGAAGATACTGGAACGTAATCGGGACACGTCGATCGTCGATTTGCTCGAAAGTGGCCGAAGCGAGGGTGCGGTCCGTATCGCGGGTGTGATCGCGAAGGTCGACCGGCGGGTCAACAAGACCAGCGGCAGTCTCTGGGCCATCCTTACTGTCGAGGATCTCGACGCCGCCGTGGAGGTCCTGTTCTTCCCGAAGAGCTATGAGGTCCACGGTTCTCAGCTGGTGCCCGACGCTGTTGTCTCCGTCCGGGGCAGGCTCAACGAGCGCGACGGCGCCATCAGCATTTTCGGACAGGATCTCACGACGCTGGACGTCTCGAGCCTGAACGCGGATGCGGAACCGCCTGTCGTCCTCATGCTGCCCACCCACAAGGTGACCCCGGACCTCGTCAGCAACCTCAAACGCATCCTGGCCACGCATCCCGGCAGGACTCCCGTGCACCTGCGGCTGCAGGGCCCGCGCCGGACCTCTCTGCTCAGGCTCGGGCCCGAGGTCGACACGACCGGAGCCTTCTGGGGGGACATCAAGAGCCTCCTCGGTACGAAGGCCGTCGCGTCGTGACCGCGAGCTGGCGAGACCGTGAGCTGGCGAGACCGTGAGCTGGCGAGACCGAGCTGACGAGACGCCCCGCACACAGGCGCCTCCGCCGTCGTTGCGGCCCGGCTCCGGCCCCGGCGCGTGGCCGGGGCTTTCGCCCGGCTGGTCGTTGTCCCAACTATCAACTGTCAACAACTGTCGACCGACAGTGGCACGGGCAAGGCACGCCTGTGCCACGCTGGCCCGTGGTGGCCGGTGCCGGGACGCACCGTATGCCCATCAAGCGGCCAACTTGGTTGTGTATGCGCCGTCTGTGATCGTGCATGAACATTCTCACCCACGGCCGCCTTATTGTCCCGAACGTCGGCTCGATATGTTTCGTAGCCAGGTGTCCGCAGGATGCGGGCACGCCCGTTGTGCCATTACGGGCTGGTTACACATGTCGTTGTTGTATGGAGGGGGCAATGTCGGTGTCTGAGCAGGATGAATCGGTTTACCTGGAGCCGCGCGGATCGCGGTCAGGCCAGTGGGCGGCGGCGGAAGGGGACGTCGACAGCCGCGTGGACGGCGCGTCCGAGTCGTGGCGGGTCCCGCGTTCCGTCGCGAACCCGTCACGGCTGCGGCTGGGAGCGGCGCGCCAGGCGATGTCGGCCGGGGTATCCGACGGGCTCTGAGCAGGCCGGCCAGCGGGCCTTGTGCCGAGGGCGCGGCACCGACTCGTTCGGTGCCGCGCCCTCGGCGTTTCAGCCGGCCGTCATATGCGTGATCGTGACTGTCGCGACTTGCACACGCACGCGACGGCCAGGGAGGTCAGTTATAGATCATTTTTGGTCGGGTCAGCCCTGACCGGTCGTCGTGGTGGATGCCGGCCCCTGGCGGCGCCCGCCACGACGCTGCTGGTCGGACCCCCCGCGGCCACCGGATGCGGAACCACCGCGGGATGAGGAGGCGCCCCACTGCTTGTCAGTACCGCGCCGTGAACCGCCGCCGGGCCGTCCCTGCGCCGGCACCCGAGAGGATGCCGACGCGGGCAGCGACTGGGTGGCGGTCCGCTGCTGCGGCAGGACCCGGGGCGCGGGAGGCCCGGCGAGGCGTGCCACTACCTCGGCGTCCGCGTCGGCCGGTTCCGGCTGGGCGTCGCTACCGGCGGCACGTAGCAACGCACGCACAATCCCGCGTTCCTCCGGAAGCGAGACGAGCACATCGGCGCCGTGCGCGCCCGCTCGCGCGGTCCGTCCGCCGCGGTGCTGGTAGGTCTTGGGATCGCTGGGAAGCCCCGCGTGCACCACGATGTCGACGCCGTCGACGTGAATGCCGCGAGCGGCCACGTCGGTGGCGACCAGCACCCGGTGCGCGCCGTCGGCGAACCCGGCGAGCGCCCGGGTCCGGGCGTTCTGCGCCATGCCGCCGTGCAGTGGCTGAGCCGGGACACCCGAGCGGGTGAGCTGCTCGGCGAGCCGGTCCGCGCCTCGCTGGGTGCGGGCGAACACCAGGGTCCGGCCGGAACCGCCGGCGAGCGCGGTGACCAGACGGGTGTGGGCGGCCGGGTCCGCCGCTTCGAGGGCGTGCCGCGACAGTGTCGAGACCTGCGCGGTCTCGGAATCGATGGCGACGAGCACCGGCTCTGGCAGGTACTGGCGGACCAGTACCTCAACCTCCCGGTCGAGGGTCGCGCTGAACAGCAGCCGTTGGCCACCAGCGGGGGTCGCGTCCAGGAGCGCTCGCACGGCCGGGAGGAAGCCGAGGTCACACATGTAGTCGGCCTCGTCCAACACCGTGATCGCGATCTCTTCCAGGGAGCAGGCACCGCGTTCGATCAGGTCGGTGAGGCGCCCGGGAGTGGCGACGACGATGTGCACTCCGCGCCGCAGCGAGCTGATCTGACGGGAGATCGACGTTCCGCCGTACACCGCGCGCAGCCGAAGGCCGAGCGGTCTGGCGAGTGGGTCCAGCGCGTCATGGACCTGCTGGGCGAGTTCCCGGGTGGGAACGAGGATCAGGCCGCGGGGGCGCCCTGGCGCGACGGCGCGGTTCTTCGACAGCTCCGCGAGCATCGGCAGGCCGAACCCCAGGGTCTTGCCGGATCCCGTGCTCGCGCGGCCGAGAACGTTCTCACCGGCGAGGACGTCGGGCAGGGTGGCAGCCTGTACCGGGAAGGGGGCGGTGATTCCCTGGCGGGCAAGGGCTGTGACAAGGGACGGCGGCAAACCCGCGTCCGCGAAGGAGGTGACCGGCGGGCGCGGCTCGCGGGTCGGCAGTGTCGGGCGGGGCGGCGCGGACCGGTTCGGTCCGTTCTGCTTGCCGCCCGGACGAGGGCCGCCGCGACCGCGGTAACCGCCACCACCACCGGGTCGGGAACGGCGGCGGGCAGGGGAGGGCTGAGTATCACCGTGCTGAGACAGGGTTCTTCCGTCCGTCGTGTCGAGGTCGCCGCGTGGATGCGTCGGCGATCATGTGGCAGCGATCGTGCGTCCAGCTCGGGCCGCGTCACCAGAGCATGATCAGATTAAACCCGTCCGGGTTCGCACCGACCTGCTGTCACACGGACCTCGGGTGCGTGGCCCGAGAACCGCGCACCATGGACGGCCTGTGGCCGCCAGCGTGTTCAGCGTACACCGATCACGTCTGGGGGTGCCGCTGACCTCCTCTGTTGCGATGAGATCTCGCGCACGCCGAGACGGCGTGACCAGAAAGGGGCTCATAGCAACAGGCTTGTCAGCAGATGGATGACAAGCCCCGCGATCGCGCCGACCACCGTTCCGTTGATGCGGATGTACTGTAGGTCACGGCCCACGTGTAGTTCAATCTTGATTGAGGTCTCGGTCGGTTCCCAGTTCGCGACCGTCTCGCTGATCACAGCGGTGATCTCGGATCGGTATCGGTTGACGATCCATGCCACGATGTCGTTGGCTGCGGCGTCGACGCCCGCGCTCAGCCGCGGTTCCGTGGTCAGCCGCTCGCCGAGCGTCCGTAGCTCGTCGGCCATCCGGGTCCGCAGGACGCCGTCGGGATCGTCGGCAGCGTCGATCAGGATGGACTTGGTGGCCTTCCACATGGTCGCGAGCGCCAGGTCGACATCCTGATGATCACGAATGCGTTCCTTGAGCTTCTCCACCCGCTCAGCGGTGGCGGGGTCGGTGCGCAGCTGTTCGGCGAACCGGGCCAGAAAGTCGTCCAACGCCCGGCGCAGCCGATGGTCCGGGTCCGCACGGACCTCGCTGGTGAACCGCAGCGCCTCGGCGTAGGCGCGGGCCGCGATCGCCTCGTCGACGAATCGCGGTGACCAGGATGGGGCCTTGTCGGTCACTATCCGTAGCATTATTTCCGGATTGTCGCGCAGCCAGGCCTCCGCCTGCACGGCAACCAGGTCGACGAGACGATGGTGCAGCCCGCCGGCCACGATCCGGCCGAGCGCGGTGCCGGCGGCCGGTGCCCACGGGCGATCCATGACCCGGGTCAGGATGGTCTTCTCGACCACGTCCAGCATCACGTCGTCCCGGATGCCCGAGATCGCGGCAGCCAACCGGCCAGATGCCTCCGCGGCGACCCATTCGGCGTGGCCGGGGGCACCGAGCCACGCCCCCATGCGCATGGCCACCCCCAGGCCCGCGATTTTCTCCCGGATCACCGGCTCGGCCAGGAAGTTCTGGGCGACGAAGCGCTCGAGGCTGCGTCCCAGGTCGTTCTTGCGGTTCGGGATGATCGCTGTATGCGGGATGGGCAGGCCCAGCGGCCGGCGGAACAGGGCGGTCACGGCAAACCAGTCGGCCAGGGCGCCCACCGCACCCGCCTCCGCCGCGGCCCGGACATAGCCGGCCCACGTCGGCCCGCCGCCGCTCTCCCAGCGCCAGAACACGACATAGACGACCACGACGAGGGCCAGCAGCCCGGTCGCGATCGTCCGCATCCGCCGCAGCCCATGCCGCAGTTCGGCGTGGGTGGGCGCCGCGGGTTCCGGTCGCGCGGGCATCGTCCTCCGCTCCTGGGCTGTCACGTCATGTGCTGTCCTGCCCTGTGTCGTCCCGCCGGTGCCGATCGGCCGCGGCGAATGCTCTGGTTACGACCGTACGGCTGTGACGTCTCGATGTGCGGCGGTCGGCCGCGGTCGTGACAGAGCTGTCGGCCCCGTGGGCGGGCCGCGGCGGCAGACACGCCACGGCGACCATTCCCAGGAGCGCGCAGTAAGCGCCGATCACCCGCCCCGAGCCGCCGTGGGCCGCCGCGAGCAGCTGGAGAGCGGCGCCGCAGGCGACGGCGAGGGCGCCCGTGGCGACGGTGCGGATCACCGGACTGAATGTGCTGGCGAGCACCGCTTGCCGGGCGGGCCCGGGGCTGGCCGAGACGGTCCTGGCCATGGCCGTCGCACGGCGGGCCAGTCCCGTGCCGACGGTGCCGAGCACGGGAGCAGCGAGCAGCGTGAGCAGCACACCACCGACGGCGAATGCCGCTGGGCCGCTGCGGTGAGGGGTGACGACGAACCAGCTGGCGACGGCGAAGATGACCAGCGGCGGACGGGGCCCGGACGCATCGGGCGCGGGTGCGATGACGAGCAGCGGAGCGACGAGCAGCAGCAGGTAGTGGCTCCAGATGATCGGTGACGCCACGAGCGCGGCGGCAAGCGTGCCCGCATACAGCGTCCGTTCGTCCGCCGTGTGTCGCATGCGCAGCCAGCATGCGGTGAGCAGGCCGAGTGCCGCCACCCGGGCGATCCAGCTGGCCACGGTGAAGCCGAGACCGCTGTTGACCAGCAGGCCGGTGAGGCTGAGCCCCATCGGAGCCTCCGTGCGGCTGAGTACTGTGAGCATACCCAGGTAGGCGCGGGTGCCGACCGGGCTGATGAGCTCGGCCAGGGCGAACAGCACCGTGACGACAACCGCGGCGACCGCGCTCGCTGTGGCCCGTCGGGTCAGCACCAGCCACAGCCAGACCGGTGCCAGGAACAGCTTGGCGTAGATGACGGCAGCCGCGATCATCCCCGCGCTGACCGGCCGGTCGCGGCAGCGCCACAGCGCGGCGAGACCGAGGAAGAGCACGGCGTTGAGCGTCCCCATCTGTAGGCCGGTGATGGTGCAGGACGCCATCACCACCAGCGCGTAGGTCCGGGCCTCCCGCGCGCCGGCGAGGTGGGCCGCGGCGATCAGCGCCGCGACCGAGAGCGCGATGAACGCGAGCGCCCCGTAGCGGCCGAGCCACGACAGCGGGACGAAGCCGAATGCGACCAGGTAGGGATAGACGTAGGCGAAACCCGAGGAGATCTCGGCGGAACCCGGCGGCGGATAGGGGTCGCGGCCATGCCGGACGGCGCCGCCGGCACGCAGGAACACCTCGATGTCATAGTGCGGGAGCGGCACGATGTAGACCAGCCACACTGCGGCCACGACGGCCGCGAGTGCGGCAGCCCCCCGGGGCTTACTCACACCAGCGCCGATCGTCGTCCGCTGAAAACGTTCAGCGCCCGCAGCCTGCCAGTACCCACGACATGTGAACACCACGCCCGCCTCGCCCGTTGACGTCCTCGACATCGTTGCGCATGCCGCGGGGAGGGAGCCCACCCAGCCGGTTCCGGGACCGCGTCAACGCGCGGTGGGGTGTCCAGCGCTCGGCTCGCCCGCCCGCCGCCCGGCGGTGGTGCCGGCATGCCGGCCACGCCGTCCCATCCACTTGCCTGTTACCCTGGGGGGGTATACGGTCCGCCCTGTGATACCCCGAGGGGGTAGCGGATGGTGAGGGTGCGGTGAAGAACAGATGGGCGTGGCCCACGGCTACATCGGCAACAAGGACGACTACCTTAAGCGGCTACGGCGCATCGAGGGCCAGATCCGCGGGCTGCAACGGATGGTCGAGCAGGAGGAGTACTGCATCGACATCCTGACCCAGGTCTCGGCGGCGACCAAGGCGCTGCGGGCGGTGGCGCTGGGCCTGCTGGATGAGCACCTGGCGCACTGCGTCGTGGGGGCCGCGGCGGCCGGCGGTGACGAGGCCGACCGCAAGGTACACGAGGCTTCGGAGGCGATTGCCCGCCTGCTCCGGTCCTAGGGCGTGTTTCGAAAGTCATCTGTCCGGCTCCCGGAGCGAACCACGGCTTCCGAAACACGCCGTACGAGCAACCGGCAACAGAGGAGATGCACGATGAGCGCGACAGCGGACGCTGCGCATCCCGTCGACTTCGGAGAGATCGACCTGTCGATCGGGGGGATGACCTGCGCGTCCTGCGCCGCCCGTATCGAGAAGCGGCTCAACAAGATCGACGGTGTGACCGCCGCGGTCAACTACGCCACCGAGCGGGCCCGCGTCGTCTATCCCGGTCGGCTCACCACGGCGGCTCTGATCGCCGAGGTGGAGAAGGCTGGCTACCGCGCGTCCCTACCCCAGCCGGAAACGCGGCGTCCGGCGCGGCCGGGGAACACGGCGGCGCGTGCCGCTGGCGAGACCGGCGCGGCAGCCGAGATGGATCAGACCGGCCCGCTGCGGGCCCGGCTGGTCAGCTGCACCGCGCTGAGCCTGCCGGTGCTGCTGCTCGCGATGGTGCCCGCGCTGCAGTTCGACAACTGGCAGTGGCTGTCGCTGGCGTTGGCCACGCCGGTCGTGCTGGGGGGAGGGCTCCCGTTCCACCACGCGGCGTGGCGGAACCTGCGGCACGGCGCGGTGACCATGGACACGCTGATCTCGATCGGCACGCTCGCGGCGTTCGGCTGGTCGCTGTACGCCCTGTTCCTCGGTCATGCCGGCGACCGCGGCATGACGATGCGGTTCACCCTCCTCGCCACTCGGGACAGCGCCGCGGACAGCATCTACCTCGAGGCCGCCGCGGTGGTGACGACGTTCATCCTGGCCGGGCGGTACTTCGAGGCACGGGCCAAACGCCGGGCCGGCGCGGCGTTGCGGTCCCTGCTGGAGCTGGGGGCGAAGGACGTCGCGGTCCTGCGCGACGGGCGGGAGCAGCGGGTCCCGGTCGACCGTCTCGCTGTCGGCGACCGTTTCGTCGTCCGGCCCGGCGAGAAGATCGCCACCGACGGGGTGGTCGAGGAAGGCGCCTCCGCGGTCGACGCGAGCATGCTCACCGGCGAATCACTACCGGTCGAAGTCACGGTGGGCGACGCGGTCACCGGTGCCACGCTGAACGCCAGCGGCCGGCTGCTGGTCCGGGCGACCCGGGTCGGTGCGGACACCCGGCTCGCGCAGATGGCGAAGCTCGTCGTCGACGCGCAAAGCGGCAAGGCCGCGGTTCAACGGCTGGCTGACCGGGTCTGCGCCGTCTTCGTTCCCGTTGTGATCATTCTTGCGGCCGCGACCCTCACGGTCTGGCTCGCGCTCGGCGCCGGGGTGGCAACCGCGTTCACGGCCGCTGTCGCGGTCCTGATCGTCGCCTGCCCGTGTGCGCTCGGCCTCGCCACCCCCACCGCCCTGCTGGTCGGCAGCGGCCGGGGCGCGCAGCTCGGCATCCTGATCAAGGGGCCGGAGGTGCTGGAATCGACCCGGCGGATTGACACCGTCGTGCTCGACAAGACAGGGACGGTGACGACGGGGCGGATGAGCCTTGTCGATCTTGTTGTTGCGCCCGGCGCTGACCCCGACGAGGTGCTGCGGCTGGTCGGCGCGGTCGAGGACGCCTCCGGCCATCCGATCGGCCAGGCGATCGCCCGCGCCGCGCGGGAACGCCTCGGTGACCTGCCGGCGATGGCGGACGTGGCGGATTTCACCGCCCTCGGGGGCCTCGGTGTGCGCGCGGTCGTGGCCGGTCACACGGTCGTCGTCGGTCGCCGGGGCCTGTTGGCCGAGGAGTCGATACGTGTCCCGGACGAGCTCCAGCTGGCGGCACAGGCCGCTGAAGAGGCTGGTCGGACACTGGTCTTCGCCGGCTGGGATGGCGCCGCCCGCGCGGTGCTCGTCGTTGCCGACACCATCAAACCCACCTCGGCCGACGCGGTCCGCGGGCTGCGTGCCCTCGGCCTGGCCCCGGTGCTGCTCACCGGCGACAACACCCGCGCCGCCCGCGCCGTCGCCGGCCAGGTCGGCATCGACGAAGTGATCGCCGAGGTGCTTCCCAAGGACAAGGCCGACGTCGTGTCCCGGTTGCGGGCACAGGGCCGGGTCGTCGCGATGGTCGGGGACGGTGCCAATGACGCCGCCGCGCTCGCCTGCGCCGACCTCGGTCTGGCCATGGGAACGGGAACGGATGCCGCGATCGAGGCCGGCGACCTCACTCTCGTCCGCGGGGATCTACGCGCCGCGGTCGACGCCATCCGCCTGGCACGGCGCACCCTCGCCATCATCAAGGGCAACCTGTTCTGGGCGTTCGCCTACAACATCGCCGCGCTGCCGCTTGCCGCCGCGGGTCTGCTCAACCCGCTGATCGCCGGTGCGGCGATGGCGCTGAGCTCCCTGTTCGTGGTCTCGAACAGCCTGCGGCTGCGTCGCTTCCAGCCCGTCGGTGGTCCCGCGACCGGCGAGCCGGGCGTCGCGGCGGCCCGGATGGCAGACCAGCGGAGGCCCACCGTCGATGCCACGGCCGCCGGCGGCCGGTAACCGGCTGCCCGGCTATCGAGTGCCCGGCTACCGGCGGCACGGTCCCGCGCCGCCGGTAGCCGGCGGGGCTACAGCTTCGCGAGCAATGTCCTCATCGTCGTGATCTCTTCTGACTGGCTGGCCTGGATCCCGCGCGCGAGCTCCTTGGCCGGTTCATAGCGGCCGTTCTGCTCCTCGGCCCTGGCCATGCTGATCGCGCCCTCGTGATGAGTGATCATCATCGTGAGGAACATGCGGTCGAACCCAGGACCGCTGGCGCCTGTCATCGCCGCCATGTCGTCGGCTGACATCATGCCCGGCATCATCGACATCATGGGCATGGCGGCAGTCGACGCCGGAGGCATGCCCATGCCCATGCCGTGGCCCCCGCTCTGCGGGGTGGCCGTGGGCTCGCCCCAGCTCCGCAGCCAGCCCGTCATCGTCGTGATCTCGGGATCCTGGGCGCTTCGGATCGTCCGTGCCAATGACCGGACCTCCTCGCTGGCGGCCCGGGTCGACGCCAGGTCGGCCATGTCGACGGCCTGCCGGTGGTGCGGGACCATACCCTGGGCGAACGTGACGTCGGCGGCGTTGTGATCACTGTTTGCCGACGTGCTGGATGACACGGTGGCGGAATGCGTGGCGGAGCTGGCTGGGGAACTGTCGGTGCCGCACGCGGCCAGCACCATGGCGCTGAGCAGCGCAGCCAGAAGCGGCAGAAAACGCTTCATCGCAATGAGGTCCTTACGTGATCGTCAGTAGGCGGATGTCCGGACAGCGGACATGACCCGTCGCGAGACACGGCAGCGCGGGCGCGGTCATGCCGCGGGCCGGTCTACAGACGAAGCACGCAGAGAGCGGCACGATCGGGCGGTTGAGGTCTCCAGGCGCGGGGTAACCCACGCCATCCCATACCCCGACCGGCGGCTGCCGGCTGTCCGGCGGCCGCGGCGGCCAACAGCCACCCGGCGAAAGCGGCGAACTGGAGCAGGTCGATCGTGGTGGACGCCCGGACAAAAGCGCCGCACAGCGGGCCCGGATGGGTGTTGTGCCCCGTTGGCCCGTCCGGCGCGCCCCGGTCCGGGCAGCCGGGTGACTGCGCGGCCCGCGTCCGGGCGGACTCCGCGACAGCGTCCGCCATCGATGGGTGGGACATGAGCGGGTGGGCGGACAGGTGAGTCATGGAGCTGGGCGGCAGCCCTCCCAGCCCACCGTGCATCACCAGCAGGCCCAGGAAGAGCAACGGCAGCACCGCGATCACACGCCACGGCATGGCCCGTACCGCTCCCGATCCCGTCCGCACGCTTGTGAGTGTGCCTCACCGCGGGCTACGCCGTGGGAGAAGGCCCCGATTTGATCCATTCAGTGCTGCCCGGGGAAGGGCCGAAGGCGTTGCTCGGGGAAGACGGTATGTTCAGCGGCTGACTCCGCGCACCGGCGCGTGGGGTTGTGTGGGAGGGGCGGACGTGTCAACGAACCCGCGGGCGGCCTCGCTGGACGGGCGACGGGCTGCCCTCTGGTGGGCCGCGCGGATCCCTGCCTGGGTGCTTCCAGCGTTGATCTGTGCCTGGTTCGCCGCGGCGCTGGCCGCGAAGGCCGGTGACGCTCCCGCCTGCTCGGTCGCTCACCCGGGTGACTGCGGCCCGGATCTGGGCTCGGCTCTGCTCGGGGTATGTCTGCTGGGCGTCCCGGTGCTGCTGTGGTGGTCGCCGGCGGCCGGGTGCACGGCCGGGATCGTGTTCTGTGTCGCGGACGTGCTCTTCGACACCAGGGGTCCTGCCAGCGTCGTACTTGTCGGGTATGGGATGGCGTGCGCCGCGGCCGCGGCCTGGCTGCTTCGGGTGCGCGTGGGCCAGCGGGCCATCACTGATCATTTGTCCGGTGTGCGCGTGCTGCTCGCGTGGGTCCGGCCCGGCGGCCTCCGGCGCTCTCGGTTACTGGCCGTCGCCGCATTCGCCGTCATGGCGGCTGGACTGTATGCCTGGTACGCCCACGTGGGCGCCGTCGAGGACCGTCACCTCGCCGCAGCCGAGGTGCAGAGCGTCCAGATCGTCGCGGTGGGCAAGGGCAAGATCACAGTCGTTCTCGCCTCAGGAGCGCGTCACGCCCTGGCGGTGGCCGACACGGCTGGCTATCCGACAGGCTCGTCCGTGCCGGTCCGGACTGATCCGGGTGATCCCGGCTGGGTTCGCCTCCTGGCCGAACCGGACGACCCGACCGGGTGGGCCGTCGGCGGGTTCGCCGCGGCGGCGATCGCGGTCGCGTTGATGTCGCGGGAGTGGGTGGGATGGCGTGCCCGTCGCGGTCTTGTGACCGGTCGGCACCGGGGCATCCAAGTAAGGATCATGACAGACGAGCGTGGCGCGGTGCTCGTCTACGCCGCGGACGACGTGCGCGGAGAACGGCCACTCGCGGTCGTCCCCGTCCGTTGGGCGACCAGCGCGGCCGGAGCGGCCGGGCCAGGGCAGGCTGGCGCTGGCCGCTCCGATGAGCCCGGCCAGCATGGTGATCTTCATGGCCGCGGTGAATCCGGCGGATTTTCCGATGAACGGGCGTTCGGGCGGGCCTGGCGGGGTGAGGTCGACGACGCCGTCACAGCCTCTCCCGCCATGCTTGTCGGCGGGCTGCACGATGACGCCTGGCCAGCCTTTGTCATCGGGGACTATGCCGTCGGGGACTCCGCCGGTGGTGCTGATGTGCTGCTGCCCGTTGCCCCGCTGCGGACGTTCCGCTCACCGCCGAGCACCTGGTGGCGGTTGCTGCGGGGCGGCCGTGGCCTCCGGGCAGCCCAACGCGGGCCGGGCGGGGACGACAACCCGGCCGGTGGCACCGGTGGCACGGCCACCGAATACGGCTTGCCCGGCCGCCCCGTACCGGCGGGCGACGCCGACGCGGCCGTGCCCGCTTTGCCCACCGTGCTGCGAGGACCGGGCAGGTACCGGGCGGCCGGCGCGACGGCGCTGGGTGGTGGGCTGTTCGGTGCCCCGATCGCCGTGCTGCTGGGGCTGGACGTCGTGCCCGCGGTATGGCTCGGGGGCGTTCTGCTGGCCAACGGGCTGTTTGCCACCGGCCGGTCCGTCATCCTCGATGAGCGAAGGCTGACGGTCCGCGGCCCGATGTTCGTCCACAGCGTGGCCTGGGGGCGCCTGCACGGTGCTCGGCTTGTCGGTGACCGGCTTGTCCTGGCCTGGGAGCCGGCAACGGTGGTGGCGGTTGGGCCGTTCGCGCCGGTGGGGGAGTCCCCCGGCCGGCGGGAACAGACGGAGCGGACCGGCGCCGCCATGATGACGTTGCGTGCGCGGGCTGTCGCGGGAGCCGCGTGTGTGGGCGCGGGTGCGGGCGCGCGGCTTGGCCGGCAGGTGACGCGCGCACCGGGATTCGGGTTTGTGGTGGTCGCCGCGTACGTCCTGCTCGTGACCGCCTCCTGGTGGTGGCACGCCCACGGTGGCTGACCCGTTGCACGTCCGGGCGCGGGGGCCTGCCCGCCGGTCAGCGAATGTCGAGGAGGTCAGCGGCGAGCAGGCACAGGTCGTCCTCCCGGCCGCTGGGTCCGGCCACCTCGTCCAGCAGCCGGTCGCACGCCGCGTCCAGGCCCATGGTATTGGCGCCGGCGGCGACGGCCGACAGGAAGTCGAGCCGGTCGGATATGGATGTGTCCCGGCGTTCGACCAGCCCGTCGCTGTAGAGCAGCAGACGTGCGCCTGGCGGCAGGGCCATGGTGTCCTGCCGGTAGACGAGGTTGTCCACGGCACCGAGGATCGGGCCGTGGACTTCCTCCAGGAAGGCCGGGCTGGCGCCGTCGAGCACCAGCGGTGGGGGATGTCCCGCGCATGACCAGGTCAGCATCTGGTTGGTGACGTTGAGGCAGACGACCACCGCGGTGGCGTAGACCTCCGAGCCGGAAGCCGTGAGGCTGGCCGACAGCTGGCCAGTGATCGCGGCGGGGGACTGCCCCAGCATCGCGTAGGCGCGCGCCGCGTGCTTGAGCTCGGCCATGACCGTGGCCGCGCGTAGCCCGTGGCCACCGACGTCGCCGACGATCAGCATGAGCGAGTCGTCCGGGAGCGCCAGCGCGTCGTACCAGTCGCCGCCGACGTCGACGTCGCGGCCCGCCGGCAGGTATCGGGCGGTCAGGTCCACTCCGGCCACGGTCGGCAGGTGCCGTGGCAGGATCGCCTGTTGAAGCGCTTCGGTGACCGAAAGCTGTCGATCATACAGCCGCGCCCGTTCGATCGCGTGGGCGCAATGCCCGGCCAGGGTCGTCAGGAAGGCCCGCTCATCGGTATCGAAGATCTGTTCGGATGCCCACCCGAGCAGGATGACCCCGATCGGCCGTCCCGATATGATCATCGGGAGGTGGGCCATGCGGCCCAGCCCGGCCATCTCGAGGAGGGCCCCGACATGGGGATAGTCGGCCAGGTACTCCGCTCGGGAAGCGTCGAACCGGGCATGCGCCGTGCGCAGGACGTCCGAGGTGGCGGTGGCCGCCCGGCCGGAGATCCGTTCCAGGACGCGGTTGACCTGCTTGGGCTGTGTGGTCGGGCCGACCATGCACAGCCGCCCCTCCTCGCCGATCAGTATGATCGCGGCGACGTCGGCGCCGAGGTCGTCACGGGCGGCGCGAGCCACGGCGTCGGTGACGTCCGGAACGGTCAGGGCCTGGCCGAGCGCGGCGGTGATGTCGAAAAGCTTGCGGGCCCGGTCCAGCGCCGACGACAGTGATCTGATCAGCTCCGCGCGCTGTGCCTCCGCGCGCCGACGGTCGTCAACGTTACGGAAGTACACGGTCATCCCGTCCGGTGCGGGAAACAGGCGGACCTCGAAATAGCCGGCGAGCGGCCCGTAGTACCCTTCGAACCCCCCTGGGACCTGCGTCCGCCGGGCTTGTAGGTACAGTTTCTCGAACGCGGAGCCGATTATTTCCGGATACACGTCCCACATCGGTTTCCCGAGCAGCTCGGACGGGTCATAGCCGAGGAGCCGGCTCGCGACCGCGTTGACGAACACGAACCGGCCCTCGTTGTCGTACACCGCCACACCGTCGCTGACATGCTGCATGGCGCGCCCGGCCTGTTCGCGCTCGTGGCGCAGCTCGGTGGTGTCGGCGCAGACTCCGGCCAGGCGGACGATCTGGCCCGTGGTGTCGGTGATTGTCCGGCCGCGTCCCTGGAGCCAGGCGTGTGAGCCGTCCGGGCGCATCACCCGGTACTCCTCCAGGATGCAGCCACCGCTCGCCAGCGCCATGGCGATCCGAGCCTGGATGTTCGGCGCGTCGCTGGGGTGAACGAGGGCCAGGAAGGCCTCCATCGTCCCATCGAAGGCGTCCAGGCCGATGCCGTGCAGCTCGGCGGTACGCCGGTCCCACCGCAGCGTCCCGCCGGCGACATCCCAGTCCCAGACACCCACGCACGCGGCGTCCAGCGCGAGCAGCAGATGATCGAAAGTGTTGGCATCGGGCGCGAGCGGCGTTGGTCCGTCAACGTGCCAGGACGCTGGCGTCGAGGTCTCGGCGGGCGACCGCGCGTCGCAGTGGGCTTGCTGGCCGCGGCTACCCGGCCTGCCCGCGGGACCCCGGCGATCGCCCGGCAGATCATGGCTTGTCCGCCCAGGACCGGGCGGCGGTGTCGACACGGCTCGACAGTCAACCACGAGACCTCAGGTGCGTTCAGCAAAGGGAACGGAACAGGCCAGTATCTTGGCGCAATGTTACCGCGAGGCACCACCGCCAGGGTGGTTCTGCTCACGGTCGCGGGTGTGTCCCGCAGCCCGATCACTGGTGCCAGCGGGGCGGCGGCCTGTCCCTGGCCGCTGGTGTCCCTGGTCGGAGGGCACGCGATCGTGGTTGTCGCGTGCTCGGAGACCTCAGCGGAGGTGCTGGTCGGAGGGCACGCGATCGTGGTTGTCGCGTGCTCGGGGAGCTCAGCGGGAATATGGAGCCGGCCCCCCGGCGACGCCGGTATCGAGCAGCTTCGTCACCTCGTCCGGTGCGAAGCCCCAGCTGGCGAGTACATCGCCGGTCTGCTCGCCGGGCAGCGGCGGTACCGCGCCGAGTTCCGCTGGGGTGCGGCTGAAGCGTGGTGCCGGCGCGGGCTGCACCACGCCGTCGCGTTCGACGAAGGTTCCCCGCGCCTGGAGGTGCGGGTGGCGCGGCGCCTCGGTGAGCGACAGCACCGGCGCGGCGCAGGAGTCCGTAGCCAGCAGGAGGCCGGCCCACTCGTCGCGGGTCCGGGTACGGAACACGGCCGCGAAACGTTCCTTGAGCGCGGGCCAGTGGGCCTGGTCGTCCCGTGGCGGCAGGTCGGCCGCGGACAGCCCCAGGCGGTGGATCAGTTCGTCGTAGAACGGCCCTTCCAGCGCACCGACCGCGATGTACCCGCCGTCGGCGGTTTCGTAGACCTCGTAGTAGGGGGCGCCGGTGTCGGCGAAGTTCGTGCCGGGTTCGTCGCGCCAGCGCCCCTGGGCGAGCAGCCCGTGGAACAGGGTCGTGAGCAGGGCGGTGCCGTCCACCATGGCCGCGTCCACCACCTGGCCTCGCCCGTGGGCACGCGCTTCCAGCAGAGCGCAGACCACACCGAACGCGAGCAGCATCCCGCCGCCGCCGAAGTCGCCGACGAGACTGAGCGGTGGTACCGGTCGCTCTCCGTGCCGACGGAAGTTGTTCAGGGCACCGGCGAGGGCGATGTACGTGATGTCATGGCCGGCGGTATGCGCGAGCGGGCCCTGCTGCCCCCAACCGGTCATCCGGGCGTAGACCAGCCGAGGGTTGCGGGCAAGGCAGACGTCCGGACCCAGCCCAAGGCGTTCCATGACCCCGGGCCGGAATCCTTCGATCAGCGCGTCCGCACTCTGCGCGAGTCTGAGCAGCGTCTCGGTGCCGGCGGGGCTCTTCAGGTCGAGAGCTACCGACCGCCGGCCGCGGTTCATGGCGTATCCGCGGGGGTCGGCCGCCTGCCGGCTCTTCTCGTAGCCGCCGCCCGTGGTGGCACGCGTGAGCCGATCCACCCGGACGACATCCGCGCCCATGTCGGCGAGCAGCATCGCCCCGAACGGCGCTGGGCCCAGGCCAGCCATCTCCAACACCCGCACGCCTGTGAGCGGCCCGGTCATGAGCGTCTCCCCTCGTCCTGGTGGCTCGGTTGTACAGCTGACTAATCTGAATAAATGATAGATATATACGGTGTCGCCGGTCCCCCGGCGGTAGCGGCGGCGTAGCCACAGGAGGCGGGATGATCAGCGAACCGGGAGACACAGCAGGAGACACTGACGAACCGGTTGTCGTGAGCTGGCCCCGGCCGTCGGTTGCCCAGATCACGCTGTCCCGCCCTGACCGGCTCAACGCTCTCACCTTCGGCATGGTCGGGCAGCTCTCCGACACGCTCACCCGGCTCGGTGGGGATGAGCGGGCCCGCGTGGTCGTGCTCACCGGGGCCGGCCGCGCCTTCTGCGCCGGCCTGGACCTCGCCGGGCACGTCCGGGACAAGATGGCGCGCTCCCGCGGGCCGGCCGAGCGGCTGCGCGGGCAGGAGCACTTCGCCGCGATGGTGCGGACCATCCGTGCCATCCCGCAGCCTGTCGTCGCCGCGGTCAACGGCGCGGCGGCCGGTGCCGGGATGGCTCTGGCGCTGGCCGCCGACGTGCGGCTGGCCGCTGTCTCGGCGCGCTTCCACGTTGCCGCCGTCAAGATCGGATTGTCCGCGGGGGAGTGCGGCATCAGTTATCACCTGCCCCGCCATGTCGGCTCGTCCCGCGCTTTTGAGATCATGCTCACCGGCCGGCCGGTGGATGCCGCCGAGGCGGAGCGCATCGGTCTGGTCTCCCGGATGGTCGACGACGCGGATCTGCTCGACAGCGCGCTGGAGACCGCCGAGGCCGTCTGCGCCAACAGCCCCTTCGCGGTGGCGATGACTAAAAAGATCATGTGGGCGAACCTCGACGCGGGGTTCACCCCGGCGATCGAGCTGGAGAACCGGACCCAGATCCTCGCCGCCATGACGGCGGATTCGGGCGAGGCAATGCGCGCGTTCGTCGAGAAGCGCCTACCCGTTTTCACCGGAGAATAATATCGTGGAATATGATCAGAACCATTACGAACAACTCCTCTACGCCGTCGAGGAGAATGTCGCTACGATTACGATCAACCGGCCCGAGCGGCGCAATACCGTTACGTACCAGGTCCTCGACGAACTGATTGACGCCGTTACCCGGGCGGGGGCCGATGATGACGTGCGCGCGGTCGTGGTCACCGGCGGCAGTGGGCGTTTCTTCTCAGCCGGCACTGACCTGTCCAGCGGTGACGGGTACGATGCCGCGGCAGCGGACTTCAAACCGTTGCGCGGCGGGACCAGGGACGTCGGTGGGGAGCTGGCGCTACTGATCTACGACCTGCCCAAGCCGGTGATCGCCGCGGTGAACGGGACCGCGGTCGGGATCGGCATCACCATGATTCTTCCGATGGACGTGCGCATCGCCGCGGACAACGCCCGCTTCGGATTGCCCTTCACCCGGCGGGGGATAATCCCCGAGTCGTGCGCGAGCTTCTTCCTGCCGCGGATTGTCGGGATCTCCAGAGCGGTCGAATGGGCCGTGACCGGCCGGATCTTTCAGGCCGCGGAAGCGCTGGATGCGGGCCTTGTACACGAGCTGCTCCCCGCCGCCGACGTGTTGCCCCGGGCGCGGGAGATCGCCATCGAGATCGCCCATAACACCTCGGCGGTGTCGGTCGCCCTCACCCGCCAGCTGATGTGGAAGCTTCTTGATGCCGATCATCCCATCGAAGCGAACCGGCTGGAGTCACAGGCGCTGCTCGCGCTCGGCCGGATGGCCGACGTCCCCGAGGGAGTAGCCGCGTTCCGGGAGAAACGGGCGCCTGCCTTCACCCTGCGCCCCAGCCGTGACCTACCCGGCTTCTACCCGTGGTGGGCCACCCCCTCCTTCGAGGAGTGACCAGCCGCCAGCGCACGGCCGCGCCAGCGCGCCGGCCGCACCGGCCGCGGGCCTTGTGGCGGCGGACGCCATAGCGCGACTGTGACCGCTTACATGCCTGCTGGCTTACATGGCGTACCCCACAGGTGGGGTAGGCCCACGGCGGCCGATGGTGCTCAACCGGCAAATAGCATCGGGATGTGCGGGCCGGTGGTTTTCCTCAAATTCCCTGTTATCTCCGCGGGCACGGCCCCGGCCGCGATCTCGGCCGGTGACGGTGCTCCCGGGCATCAGCACCCAGGTCGTCGGGCCTGTCGGGCGGCAGCGGACCGCAGCCTACGGTGTCTGCCGGTATGCGGACGGCCGCGTTCCGCTGCCGCGGGCCGCGCCGACCACCTACCTGTCTGGCCAGCGGTTCCTGCCGGGGGGTGGACTCGGCTTCGGTGAAGCCCCCGAGGATGCCCTCGCCCGCGAGCTCGTCGCGGAGACCGGGCTGACGGTATCCATCGCCGCGCGATGCGCGGGTACCCCGGCTCGTCGGTCGACGCCCACAACCAGGGCGGCTCCCTGCACCGCCGCGCGATGCGCGTGCCCTCGCCCCGCTCCTTGATCCACGACTCTGTTGCCGGGCGCTCTGATGGTGACGTGCCGGTCTGCCTCGCGGCGCCCGGATCGTGTGTGCTGGTGGTAAACCGGCCGAACTGGTCATTCGGTCGTTGCCGGCGGAGGAATGCATCCGGATGTTTCCGGTGTGACGGGCGGGTCCTGACTTCCGCACGGCTTCCAGCGGTGTGAAGAGAGCTATGATCATGTCTTTCGGCCAGCGAGGAGAACATGGTGATGAATCGGTCGACTGTGTTGCTTGAAAGAACTGGGCGGATGTTCGGAACCGTCTTTTTGGCGACATCTGTGATCGGAGCCGCGCTGGGCGGGACGATTAGTTATCTGACCGCGAACGGTACCGAAGCCGGCGCGCCCGGCGTCGGCATCGCCGCTGGGGTGACAAGCAGGTCACCGCAGGCCACCGGTACGGTCCCGCCGGCCGCAGCACCTGATACGGCCGCCCCGGACATCGGTGCCTCGCCGGCCGTCGGGCCCGCTCCACCAGCGGCGCTGGCGCGCCGGGAGGAGCCGGCGGCATCCGACACACAGCCGGCCAGCGGTGCCGGAACAGCCACCGGCGGGCCCACCAGCAGCGACACCGAACACGGAGCGGCGCCCGCGCCGGCACCCGCGCCGGTGCCAGCCGCCTCGACGCAGCAGCCGGCGGCGGACCCGGCCACGACGGCACCCGCTCCCAGCCCGACGGCGCCGGCTCCAGCGGCCACGGCGTCACCGTCCGCGGCGCCGAAGCCCGTTCCGCCGGAGAACGGCCGGTGACGATCTGACGGTCTTCCTGGGCGGCCGCCGCCATCGCCACTGGCCAGAATGTTTACTGTTCGTGGATCTATATCTATATTTGTCATAGTTTTCGTTGATTGACGTCCCGGTGGCCGCTGGGAGCGCACTGGCGGCCGTTCGCGTGTAAGAGCGCGTTTGGGATCGTCATTCCGGCTCACTGATCGAAAGCCCGATCTCAAACACGCTCTCAGCGACAAAATTATATTAAAATAATTGATATTATTGCCGTGGTTGTGGTTGTCCGCGGCGAACACGCGGCGAACACGCGGCGGCCGGGCGGCGCGGTGCGATACGCCCGCTGGCGGGACCGGGCTGTGTCACCGGAAAAAGCTGTGCCACCGGAAAAACAAGGGCCTGGCCTGGCACGGCCCGAAACTTCCTCGGCACAGGCGTGCCGGCCGGAGCATGGGGTATGCCCAGCCAGGTGTGCCCAGCGTTTTTCCAGTGGTGCCGACGGCATGACGGGACGGTGGTCGCGTCGCTTTCGGCCCGCACTGTGACATGACCGGAGACGGATTTGTTCCAGGAACGAGCAAAAATGCTGCCCGGACGTCCCGACCTGTTTGTCATCAATATACCGCGGCCTGTTCTCGTCGGGCTGGGGAGCGCTGTCCTGTTGCTGGTCGTCCTGGCCCTCGTCGGGTCGCTGGACCCGCTCGCGCTCGCCGCGGTGCTCAGCTACCTGATTCTTTACGGCTTCTCGCTCGTGCTGCTGCGCTCACCCAACGGCACGGGTGCCGGCCGGAACCAACCGATTGCCCCCGACGGGCCCGCGACGGATCCAGCCCGCGGCAGCCGGTAGCTTTCGTCGGCGTTATCCCGCGGGTGGGGCTTCCCGGCGCCGCGCGCCCACCCCCATCAGGCCCGGATCAGGCCGGGCGGACGCCAGCGGGTGGGCCCGGCACGGTGTCGTTAGAGTGGCCGGGTAAGAGGGCGTGCCCCAGCTCCGCGCGACGCCGCGTCCCCTATTGCCGGTCGCTCTTCGAGCGCCCGAGAACAGGACTGTCCGGCTCGCGGCTCCCCGCATCCCGCCCGGCCGCGTTGTCCTCAGTCTGCGCCCAGCACCAGGGCGCCTTCCTCCGCCGCCTTGCCGGACCGGGCGCGGATGAGCCGCTCACTGACCGAACGCCCTATCCTCGGGCGCTCTTGGTCATCCAGGTGAGGTCATTCTCGGTGATCCGTAGCCGCGCCGCGATCTCCTGGTTCGTCCGGCCGGTCTCAACCGCTTCACAAAGCGCCTGATTACGTATGGTTCGTAGCGATGTGCGCTGGGCGCAGTCGGTCCAGATCAGATCGTTTGCGGCGACGGCCCGCTCGATTGGGTCGGTGATGGCAAGCACCTCGTCATGGGATAGCACGCGACGATAGTCGCCGCTCCGCGCGGTTCTGGCAATGCCCACGTACGGCAGAGTTCGAACAGCAGCTACCAGATGTCCAGATCCCGGGGTTGACGTTGCCACCGAATGGGTAACGTGCCGTTGCGTCAACATTCTATACCGTACCGTTACCGCGGGGCAGCCCGTTTGCGGCAGTCAGGCGACGCCGCCGTGTTCCGCGGTGGGCAGCGTCCGCCGCCGGTCGTGACGGTCCCGTACCCGTAGGTAGATCTCCAGGGAGAGGTTGAGCAGGAGGTGCCCCTCGTGGGCCGGCCGGCGGAACGTGCCCGGTTGGACGCCGAAGAGGCGGGCGGCTCGTTCACGCCGCTGGTCAAGCGTGAGGGCGAGGGTACCCGGCCACAGGCACAGCATGATCCCGGTCGCTTCGCTGTGCGGCTGGTCCAAGGTGGCGACGGCGGCGGTGAGCAGGCGATGCGCGAGGATCGCCCGGTCGTGGATTCCCTGGCGGGGCATGCCGGCCTCAACAGGCCAGACCAGGTCGACGAACTCCGGCGTATATGTGACCAGCTCGGCGGGCCGGCCACCACGGCGGAGTATCCGGACGAGCTGGTTACGAATCTGTTGCACATTGGCTGTGTCCATCGGGTGGTTCGGTCGTTCCCTTCGAGATGACCTGTGAGGACCGTCTTCCGTAGCGGCTCATGCCAGTTTCTTGCCAGGTGCGTGCCCCGCTGGCCGCATCGGCTTTCCGCCTGCCAGCCTTCTACCAGTTTCCGTATCTGATTCTGGCATGACACCGTGCGTCGAATCTGCCCGGTACGGGTGCTGAACTCTGCCACGGCCGCGATGTTCACTGTTCGGTGACGGGCGGAACGTGGGCTGGCAACGTGACAGGCATGCTGCCGTCCGATCGTTGATCGTTTGTTATGGCTGCCCCGCGCGGGCAGATGATCGGAGGGTTGCCGATGAGCACGGAGCCACAGCTGACGTCGGAGCCAACGGCGGAGCAGCGGTTGTACGCCGCTGTCCTGTTCGCGGGTGACGACCGGTCGAGCGTCGCTGAGGTGGCGATCCTGTTCGAGAGCGCCGCGGCGGCCGATGACTATGCGCTCGGCTGCCGGTGGGACGATTACCTCGTCGGTGCGATCCGTTTCCATCTTCCGCCGCGGGCATGCCGGGTGCGGTGGGTCGCATGATTAAGAGCGCCCGAGGATAGGGCGTTCGGTCAGTGAGCGGCTCATCCGCGCCCGGTCCGGCAAGGCGGAGGAGGAAGGCGCCCTGGTGGTGGGCGCCGACTGACGACAACGCGGCCGGGCGGGATGCGGGGAGCCGCGAGCCGGACAGTCCTGTTCTCGGGCGCTCGAAGGGCGACCGGCAGGAGGGGGCGCGGCGTCGCGGGGCTGGGGCCCGCACCTTGACCCCGTTCCTTGATCCACAACCTGCCGTCGGAGCGGCTTGGCCGCGTTGCGGTGGGACGCCGCGCCGGCCAGCGGCAGCGCTGTGGTTTTCGGCGCGCCGCCGAAGGCCTCCAGGGATCCGTCAGGATGGATGCGTGGTGGTGCGACAGGCGGCGATGAATCGGGTCAGCTCGTTCACTCGGTCCGACCGGGCGTCAACCGCGCGGTTCACCACCCGGATCAGGTGATCGTAGGCGTCGGTGTGGTCGTAGCGGGCGGTGTCCGCGATCCGTAGCGCCCACCGCCAGTAGCCCTTGATCGTGTCTGCGAGCGGCATCCGGAACTGTGCTATCACGTCCCGGATCGGTTCCACCGCGGCATCGCCGTAGGCGATCAGATAGCGCTCTACCATGTCAGCCATGAACGAGAAGTGCCGGGCCTCGTCCCGGCCGAGCCGGTTCAGGATTTCCCGCAGCACCTCGTCGGTGACAACGGCACGCAGCTGCTGGTAGTAAAGCTGGGTCGCCTTTTCCTGCACGAGGGTGTAAGCGAAGAGCGAGATCGGATTGTCGTGGGGCAGGCTGAACGCCCGCCGGCCTTCCGCGGCCAGCTCCAGGCGCAGGTGCTCGGGTTCGGCGAGCCCGGAGGCCACCTGGTAACGGAAAAGAGCACGGGCGTGGGTGTCTTCTTCCTGCGCCCAGCGAACCGTGAAATGGTAAAGCTCCCGGTTGCGCGCGAAGTCCTCGGGGCTGACCCGCTCGTCCAGCGGGAAACGCTGGTTGTAGAGAGCGAAGTAGCCGGGCAGATGGTCTTCGATCAGGGTGATGAAGCGGACCGCGGACTGCTGCCCGTCGGTCAGCTTCCCGCAGTCCGCGCTGTCCCAGTCGAAGTCGGTCTCGACGTCGAAACGGCGCGCGGCCGGCCCGGCGGCCATGAACGATGTCACTGCCTGCTCAATGTCGGCCGCGGGCAGCAGCTGGTTTGTCTCCTGCTGGGAGGCTGTCGTGGTCCGGGTCGCGTCCAGCACGGCCATCGTTCCCACTGCCCGGGTCATCGGGTTTTCCGGCAGGTCAGGGCGTAGTGCTTGGTGGTGTACCCCCACCCGGCGTTGGCGATCTCCAGGTAGCGCTCGAGCCGCTCGGCCAGACCGGGTTTGATCCTTTCGATGTCGGCGGCGTTGGCACGGATGTTGGCCAGCCAGTCGTCGATCGTGCGCCGGTAGTCGTCGGTCAGGTCGTCGAGACTGCTCAGGGAGAAGCCCGCGTCCTCGGCGCCGCGAACAAGCTCGGACACCGGCCGCAGGTCTCCCCAGCCGAAGATGGAGTCGCCGACGAACCGGGTACCGGCGCGTTGGTGGAACGTCGTGTGGGCGGCCGTGTTACGGAAGCAGCTCTCGGACACGTACAGGCAGCCACCGCGGCGCAGCAGCGTCCGGGCCCGGCGGAACGCGGCGGTCAGATCGGGCATGTGCACGATCGACCCGAGCATCGTCACCGCGTCGAAGCTGCCGCCGGGGAGGTCGGTTTCCTCGAAGTGCCCTCGCAGCGTGGTGACGCGCGTGGCCACCCCGATCTCCTTGGAACGCGCGCGGATGTACTCGTGTTGGCGTCCCGCCGGGCTGATGCCGACTGCCCGGCATCCGTGCTCCCGGGCCATGAACAGCAGCAGCGATCCCCAGCCGCAGCCGACGTCGAGCAGCTGTTCGCCGCCGCGCAGGCCGAGCCGTTCGGCGACGAAGCGCAGTTTGTTGATCTGGGCCTGCGCAAGTGTGTCAGACGGTGACTGGTAGCGCCCGGCGCTGTACTTACGTGACGGGTCCAGGAACAGGCCGAAGATTTCCGGGTCGAGGTCGTAGTGCTGGTTGGTGTCGGCGACGGCGGTCAGGGCTGTCCCGGCGGCCGGCGTCATGCTGGATCCAGCGCGAGTGCGCCCGCGACCACCAGGGCGACGTCGTGGATGGACGAGAGGGTGAAGATATCCTCGTCGTCCAGCTCGACGTCGTAGTGGCGCTCGATCCTGGCGATCATCCGGAGTACCTTGACCGAGTCCGCGCCCTGCATCGACCGCAGGTCGGTGGACGGGGCCACGCTGCCGGTGGTGAGGCCGAGCTCCTCGGTCACGATCCCGGTGATCGTGGCGACGATCTGCTCATGGCTGGCGGACATCAGTGCTCCTTCGAAGGATGGTGGTGACGGGCTCATACGCCCGCGCCTGTCATGCCAGCGCCTGTCATGCCAGCGATTCAGCCAGGGCACGCCGGATACGGGCGCCGCTGCCGAGGTCCAGGCCGGTCAGGGTGCCGAAGGCGCGGCGGATCTTCACATGGAGCCGGTCGAGCTCGCCAGCACCGGCGATCCGCGTCAGGAAGAACTCGAAGCCGGTGTCGATCGTCTCGTGGCCCTGGAGCTCGGGTAGCTCGCTTTTGAAGACGCCCACCGGATGCTTGATCCGGGCATCGGACGTGTAGACGTGCAGCGTCTCGAGAACCGACGGTAGCTCGTCCGGGTGCCCCGCCAGCCGCCGACGGGTGAAGTGGATGAACTCACGGGCATGCGCCGCCTCGTCGCGGCTGGCGGTGCGCATGATCGTCCGCAGGACTGGTTCGGTGACCCAGTCGGACAGCGCCCGGTAGACATGGTTCACCGTCAGCTCCGAGACGATGTTTGTTGCCAGCGTGGCGGCTGGTGTGCTGCCGGGAGCGTACGGTTCGCGCATCGCGTCCACCGGAGCGGTGTCGACGGGGATGTTCAGGGCTTCGAGCCAGGCGCGGAAGGCGTAGTGGTGCTGGAGTTCCTGGTACCCCCAGATCGTCACGAACGCTGAGAAGTCGTAGTCGTCGACGAACTCGTTGAGGAAGCCGTGCTGCGCCGCGATCGAGTTCGCTTCGCCCATCACCGCGCTGCGGGCCATCGTGACGTGGTCGGGACGCACCAGATCGCGATCGATCTGGTCGAGCGGGAGGTCGGCGAGCCGCCACTGGTGACGCTCGTACTGCCGGAAGACGTCGTAGCTGTGCATCGGGTTCCCTCGGGCTGGTCGGGTGGGCCTGGGCGGGTGCGCCGGAGCTGGAGCGCCGGCCCGGCGGCGTCAGGTCGTGGTCTGCCACCCCTGCTCGCGGGCGGCCAGGCGTTGGAACTTCCCGCTCGACGTGCGCGGGAGCGAGCTGGGCGGCAGCAGGCGCACTGTCAGGTCGGACAGGCCGAGCGAGCCGATGACCTGCGCACGCAGGTCCGCGGCGAGCAGGTCCCGGGCGGTCGGGTCGCTCAGGTTCGTCTCCGCGAGCAGCGTCATGAGCTCCGCTCCGTCGGTGTTTCGAGCCGCGACAGCGACGCACCGGCGCTTGAATACTCCGGGGATGTCACGTGCGATTCCCTCCACGTCTTCGGGGTAGAAGTTCACGCCGTGCACAATGATCATTTCTTTTCGGCGGCCGGTGACGAAGAGTTCCTCCTGCCGGCGGAATCCGAGGTCTCCGGTGCGAAGCCAGCCATCGGAGGTGAACAGGCCGCTGTCGCTCCCCTCCGCCACCAGGTAGCCGGACGTCACCGAGTCCCCGCGGATCTCGATCTCGCCGACCCGGTGGTCAGCGGCGGGTACGCCACCGATCACCGGGTCGGCGATCCGCACATCGACGCCCCGGACGGGCCGGCCCACGCCGACGACGCCCCGTGCCTGAGGGTGCTCGCGCGGCACCTCGTGGGCGGACGCCGCATTGGCCAGCCGGTCACGGTCGACCCAGAGTGACGTGGGTAGGCATCCCAGTGACGGAAACGTGACCGCCAGGGTCGCCTCGGCCATCCCATAGACGGGGAACATCGTTTCAGGCGCGAAGCCGGCGAGCGTGAAGCGTTCGAGGAAGCGCTCGATCGAGGCAACCGCAATAGGCTCGGCACCATTGAAGGCGATCCGCCAGCGTCGCAGGTCCAATCGGGCCGCGTCATCCGCGGATACCGCCGCGACCAGCTGGTCGTAGCCGAAGCTTGGAGCGGTGGAGATCGTCGCTTCGGCGGCGAGGAACTCGCGCAGCCATCGCGCCGGATTCTTCACGAACGAGGCCGGCGACCACACCGTCATGGGTATTCCACGCATAATTGCACAAAGAGTGGCAAAAAGCCCCATGTCGTGGAAGAGTGGCAGCCAGATGCCACCGCCGTCGCCTGGGCCGAGAGCGATGCCCTCGCTGATCGCCTCGATACCGGCGAGCGCGTTGCCATGGGTGAGCCGTACTCCTTTGGGCGCCGCCGTACTCCCGGAAGTGAACTGCACGATGGCGAGGTCCGTCGGGGCAACCGTGGGGAGCCTGCCTGCCGCGCCTGTGCCGCCGCGCAGGTCGTCGGTGCAGACGAAGGCGGTCTCGCCCATGGACGCGCTGAAACGACCGGCCAGCGCGCGCAGGCGGGATGAGACCAGCACGCGGCGCATCCCCGCGATCGATGAGATCCGCGCCAGCCGGTCCGCATGCCCGTGAAGATCACGGGCCGCTGTCGGCAGTGGCAACGGGCATGCGGCCGCACCGGTCCTGGTGACGGCGAACAGGGCCTGCAGGAACTCAGGTGCGTTCTGGCTGAAGATGCCGACCCGGCTGCCGGGCCCCACACCGTCTTCGGCCAATGCGTGGGCTATCGACAGCGATGACTCGGCGAGGTCCCGCAGGGAAATCGCCGCCGGTTCGGAGGGGAAGCGGACGGGAGTGTCAGGGCTGCGTACGGCGATCTGGTCGAGTGCTTCGTGCAACGTGCCGGCGAGCATGCGGCCTCTCCCTGCCTGGTGAAGGTCGACCTGGTGAACACCGTCATCAGTCGAGATTTTTTGCTGCTACGACGAATGTCGTCAATGTTTATTTTCTGGCTGTATTGATCTATTCGAGCGGGCAATCGGCCGTGGCTGGGCACGCGTGTCGTCAATAATTATTTCAACGACTTTTGTAACTGCTTTGCGGGTTGTTCACCGGGCGGACGGCCAGCGCTGTTCGAATGTGCCAAGATGTGCCCGCTGTTCCGGTCGCCGTATCGGCCCCGGACGAAGCCGGTAGCCTGGCCTGGCCTGGCCTGGCCTGGCCTGGCCTGGCCTGGCCTGGTGCGGCCATGATCGTCGTCCATCGGGCGTCGGCTGGTCGGCTGCTCCTTCGCTCGGGGGCTGCCCGCGGCCAGGCGACGCGGGCCGGGAGCCGGCCAGAAGCCTCCGGCCAGCAGCCCGGCCGGGCCGCGGGCATGGCCGGGGCCGTGAGCATGGCCGGGGCTCGCGGCGATTAATCCTGGCAATCGCCCGTGTGGAACCTGCCGGTTGCCAGCTCCATGCTTGCGCAGCACCATCACTGGAACGAGTGAAATGTGCGTTCAGGCGTGGTGTTGATTTTTGTATTTCAGGAGATCGGATGTCTTTCTGATGCATCTCACGGTCCTCGGCTGTCGCTCCGGAATGCCATCCGGTGGGCAGGGCAGTTCAGGTTATCTGGTGAGTACGGAGAGCTCCAGAATACTGCTGGACTGCGGTCCTGGGGTGGCTCTGGCGCTCAGCGCGATCGGGCATCCAAAGATGCTGGACGCAGTTGTGATCAGCCATTTTCACCTGGACCACTGCTATGATCTGCTACCTGTGGGGAAGGCTCTTCTGAGCGGGCGGACCCGATACGGAAAACACCTGGCAAGCCTGCCGGAGGCCGACGACCACAGCGAGCGCCCACCGATTCCGTTGTACGTCCCGAGCGGCGGCCGGGCGACCCTGGACAAGCTTGCGAAACTTTTTCCAGTGGCGACGATCCCCATGTTGGACAAGGCGTTCGACATTGCTTTCGACGTGCGGGAATACAGCGCCGGCGAGGTGTTCAAGGCGGGTGACTGTGAAATCGGCATGCATGGCCTGCGGCATGCTGTGCCCAACTGCGGCGTCCGGGTGGAGGGCCCAGCGGGAACACTCGCCTACACCGGCGATACAGGGCGCACCGACGCGCTGATCTCCCTGGCCGCAAAGGCCGATCTGCTGCTCGCCGAAGCCACGCTGGCGGTCAGCGACGATGGGCCGCACGGCCATCTCAGCGCCACCGACGCTGGTGAGACCGCAGCCGCAGCCGAGGTCGGTCAGCTTGTGCTCACCCATTTCATCTCCGCCGACCCGGGATGGCTGCATGCCCGCCAGGCTGACGCCCGCCGGGTCTTTGACGGTCCGGTGCGCCTTGCCGTACCGGCCGCGCGGTTTGGCATCCAGCTCTCCTGATGTTCTCCCGGGACGTTCGCCGGCCAGCTCGACGCTGGTGGGCGCAGAGCGTGCCTCCAGCCGGTCGTTGACGGCCCGCTGGAGGCACGCTTGGTGGGTTTTGGTGGGCGCCTGGTGGGTGCGACTCGTTGGGAGTGTGATGTCTCGGGGCCGGGATGCCCGTTGGGTACGTGGAACGGTCGAGGTGAAACGACTCGAGGTGCGCGCACCCCGGCGCGCGCTGGCCGGCCATGCTGGCCAGCGCGGTGTGTCTTAGTGGTCGGCGCCGGCAGACCCTGGACGAACTTCCGGCGCCGGCCACTTAGGCCGCGTCCGCGGGCCGCGTGAGCATGCAGGTACTGGTTCCGTGGGCGATCAGTTTTCCGGCGGGGTCGACGACGCGGGCCTCCGCGAGCGCGGTTCGTTTACCGATGTTGATCGTCCTGCCTTCGCAGCTGAGCTGGTCGCCATCAAGCTTTACCGGGCGAATGAAGTTGACCTTCAACTCGAGCGTGGTGTAAAGAACGCCATCGGCCAACTCGGTGAAGATCGCGCTGCCCATAGCGGTGTCCATGAGGGTCGCCAGGACGCCGCCATGCACGGTGTAGATGGCGTTGGCCGTGGCCGGTGAGGGCGTGAGCGTGTACACCGTCCGGCCTCTCTCCACTGACTCAAGTGTGATGCCCAGTGAGTGCCCGACCCCGATCCCGGATTCCAGCCCGTAGGCCAGTATCTCTCGCAACTCGCGGATGCGGTTCAGCTCTGGAGATTCTTCTTTTGCGCCGTTCGCGTGCACGGGCACCTTCTCCTTCGGGTTGAGTCGCGCCGGCCGAGCTCCGGCCGCCGGAGCTCGGCCGGCCGGAGCTCGGATGATATTCGCGGCCAGGTGACGAGCTATTGCCTTAGTGGTCGCCGCCGGAAGTTGTT
>NZ_CAKJTM010000024.1:38418-48085 GCF_917627345.1 Protofrankia sp. CiP3
GTTCTACCGGGGCCGACGACAACGAGGCGAGGCGCCGTCTGGCGCCGGCAGACCCTGGACGAACTTCCGGCGGCGACCACTTAGAATTCGTAATGAAATAACTTGTTCATTTTGAGCCTTCTGCAGGCCTGCGACCTGCGAAGATGCTCCCGAGGATGCATTTGTTAATTCATTACAGATCCTTAGAGCGCGTTTGAGATCGTCATTCCGGCTCACTGATCGAAAGCCCGATCTCAAACACGCTCTACGGTTGTGACCCAGTCGGTCATCCGGGCGGCGATCGTGCCACCGTCCCGTATCCAGTCGATGTGGCCGAGCCGAAGCTGTCCGGAGGCACGGTCAAGATGCAGCCGGGCCAGCGGGGCGGAGTCGAGTTTCGCGCACAGGATGTCGACCGCCCGTCGAGGCGCGAGCAGATCATCGTCCAGGGAGACGGCAAGCACCGGCACGGATAGTTCCCGAAGTCGTTGCTCGAAGTTCTGCTCGGAACCCGCCGGTTCGTACCGTCCTGTCCGGGCGTGTCGGCACCAGTCCAGCATGAGGCCGGATGGTTGTCGGCCAGCGAATCCCAGCCGGTGACCCGGCCAGTGGCCGAGTATGGTGGTCACCAGGTAGACGGCCCGCGTTTGCAGCAGGATTTTCGGTCCCCGGCGACCGAATCCGCTGAAGTGGGTGGTCCCCGTGGCGATGACCGCGACCCCCGCGACGGTATCCGGCCGGACCGAGGCGTAGAGGATCCCCAAGGTGCCGCCGAGACTGTGACCGAGCAGGAACAGCGGCGCCGCGGGGTACCGGCGGTGGACGGTCTCGATGATGGCGGGGAGATCCTGCTCGATTATCACCTGGTAACCGGACCGTGTTCCCGGGCGCGTCGACCGAACACTCTCGCCCTGGCCGCGTAGATCGACCGTTACGACGGACAGCCCACGCCGGCACAATTCCTGGACGAACGGTTTGTAGTACGTCGCCGGCACACCCATGGCCGGCAGGAGAAGCACCGCGGGAGCGGTTTGATCCTGCTGGGAGAACAGCCGGAGGACGAAGGTCGATCCGTCTTCGGTGGTGATCGGAACAATATCGGTCGAGGTTGGGCCGGAGACGTCCGTCTCAATCGGCGCCCTGGGGTTGACGGACAAGGCGACGCTCCTTTCTTCGAATTGATCGTGGTTTTTCCGTTGTCGTTGAGTATAGGGTTCATGAATACTTGCGGACAACCTTTCCGGCCATCATCGGGGCCGGCTATCCTGTTTTTGTCACCCGACCGCACATATCGCTGTTAGGGGTAGTCGTGCAGGAATTCAGCATGCCCGGCGGAGCCGTTCCGCCGCATGGCCAGGGGCTCGCCGACATGGCATTCGACCGTAAGCGGCTGGAGCCGGACCGACCGATTCTCAGTCGCCGGACAGCGACCGGCTGGCAGGACGTCACCCTCGCCGAGTTCGGTCACGACGTGTTCCGGGTAGCGAAGGGGCTGCTGGCCGACGGCGTCGCGGCCCGGGACCGGATAGGGATACTCGGCCACACCTGTTATGAGTGGGTCGTCGCGGACTTTGCGATCTGGACGATCGGCGCGGTGACCGTACCGATCTACCCGACATCGTCGGAGTACCAGGTCGGACATATCATCCGTGATGCGGGCGTGTCCGGCTGTTTCGTCGAGGAGCCCGAGCGGCTGGACATGCTGGGGAAGGGCGGCCTGGGCGTCCCCGCCGATCGCCGGTGGCTGCTGGGCAGCTCGTTCGACGATCTCGCGGACCGGGGGGGCTCGGTACCGGAGGAGATCGTGACGGGACGCCGGCACGCGGTACGCGCGGACGATCTTGCGACAATCGTTTACACCAGCGGCACGACCGGCCCGCCCAAGGGCTGTATGCTCACGCACGGCAATATGTTCGCGGCCGCGGTGAACGTGGTGGAGCAGCTGGGTGTCGTTTTCTCGGGATCGGATCCGGAGCCGGCGAGTACCCTGCTTTTCCTGCCGCTGTCCCATGTCTTCGGGCGGGTCACTCAGCTTGGTTGTCTGTGGGCGGGGGTCCGTACGGGGCACCTCGCCAGCCCAGCTGATCTGCTGGCGGTTATGCCTTCTTTCCGGCCGACATTTCTGATCGCTGTCCCGTATGCTCTGGAGAAGATCAGGAAAAACGCCCGCCAGCTTGCCGGCGCCGATGTGTCGGCCGTGGATTACCGCGCCGCGGAACGCACGGCGATCCACGAGGGGAAAGTCCGCCGCGGCCATGCGCTGGCAGACCCGGCGCTGCGTGCCGGCCAGCCCGTGTTCGACCGGTTGGTGTTCCGTCCCCTGCGCGCCGCTTTCGGGGGGCGCCTTCGGTACATCGTGTGCGGGGGGGCATTCCTCGACCCCTCGACGGCGGAGTTCATGACCGGTCTCGGTGTGGAGATCTTCGGTGCCTACGGCCTCACCGAGGCGTCGACAGCGGTGAGCATAAATGCGCCGGGCGCCAACCGGCCGGGGAGCGTCGGCCGGCCGCTGCCCGGGACAACGGTGGCGATCAGTGATGACGGAGAGGTGCTGGTACGCGGGCCGCAGGTATCCACCGGTTACTGGCCGCCGGCCGAGCGCGCCACGCCGGATGACGATGACGGCTGGCTCGCCACTGGTGATCTCGGCCGGCTCGACGATGACGGATACCTGTACATTATTGGCCGGCGTAAGGAAATTATCATCACAAATGGTGGCAAGAACGTCTCGCCGGCGCCGCTGGAGGATCGGATCAGGCTGCATCCCCTGGTGAGCAACTGCATGGTGGTCGGTGACGAGCGGCCGTTCGTCACCGCTCTTGTCACCGTCGACCGCAACGCTGTCCGGACCTGGGCTGATCGTCTGGGCCTGTTGCTTGCGGATGATTCCTGGCACGCCGACGAGCGTCTGCGCACGGAGCTTCAGCCCGCTGTCGACGCGGCGAACGAGCTGGTCTCCCGGGCCGAGTCGATCCGTAAGATCGTTGTGCTGCCGATCGACTTCTCGATTGCCGACGGTCATCTGACGCCCTCGCTCAAGCTTCGCCGGGATGTGATCGTCGCGCGGTTCGACAAGGAGATCGAACAGATGTACGCGGGCTGAGCAGCCGGGAGCGGCGGCCGGTGGGACTCGCGCGGGTCTTTCTGGCCGCTGGTCCCGTTACCCGGCCGGGGTTGCGATGTTCGGCCGTCAGCCGGCCGCGACCCAGGCGACGTAGTCGAAGTCGACCTTGACGAGCAGCAGGTCGTTGTCATCGTAGATCAGGGCACGGCCGGTGAGGTCGAAACGCTCCTCCTGGGTCCGGGTCAGCACGTCCGCGATGATCGTGCGATCCACGGTGCCACGTGCCCGGATACGTCCCTGTGCGGGCTTGAGGTAGGAAACATGGCTGTTGCGCAGCAGGAAGCCGCGAACCCCCAGCAGCCGCGGGCCCATCGCGCCGGAGAAAGCCGCGGCGCAGGCGACCTCGGCCGCCAGGAACAGCGCACCGGCGTGCACGGTGCCCATATGGTTGCGCAGGTTCTCCCGGTCCGGCAGCTCGGCGACGGCTCCGTCGGAGCGCAGCTCGGTCACCCGTACCCCGACGAGATTGCAGAACGGCACCATCGAATCGAGGATCGTGCGTACCTGCTCGAGGTTCGGTGGACCCCCGTTCCCGCCCTTTGCGAGGGTGGCCTGGGCCACCGCCAGCGCCGATGGCATCTCATGCTGTCGTGACATAACGGGTAGATTTCACTCGCGGACTTGCCGAACGGTAAACAGAAACCGAACCGATGACGAAGATTCTCGGACGAAATTCAGCTGTTCTGTTTGCCGATAGGATGCAAAAATCGGCTGATAGGATTCGCGACTGGCTGTTGACCTGTTTTGCCGTGCCAGGTAGAAAAAATATGCACCGCGCAGGGCAGTCAGACAGTTATGGCGGAGTTTTCCGGTCAGGCGTCAGCCGATCGAGGACGACGTGATTCTGGTCTCCGCCGCCATCCGTGGTTCAACGGCCCAAGGGAGCCTGGCAACGATGTACGACGCTATTGTCGTGGGTGCGCGGTGCGCCGGATCTCCGGTGGCGATGCTGCTGGCCAGAAGCGGTCACCGGGTGCTTCTGGTCGACCGCGCCACCTTTCCCAGCGACACGCCGTCCACCCACTACGTGCAGCAACGCGGTCTGTTGTTGCTGCGTAAATGGGGGCTGCTGGACCGGCTCGTCGAAACGAAGTGCGCCCCGATCACCCATATGACGATTTCCCGTGACGACAGTGTCATCAGCGGATTCGCCGATCCGGTGGACGGGATCACCGAGGCGTACGCTCCCCGCCGCACCGTGCTCGACAAGCTTCTCCTCGACGCCGCGGTCGAGGCGGGGGCCGAGGTCCGGGAAGGGTACCCGGTGCGTGAGATCATCGTCGAGGACGGCCGGGCGGTGGGGATCCGTGGGCAGTACGCCGGCGGCGAGCTGACCGAGGACCGGGCGTCCATCATCATCGGAGCGGACGGCCGCGGTTCGGTGGTCGCCACAGCCATGGAGGCACCGTTCTACAACGTGGTGCCGGCCGCCAGCTTCATCTACTACTCGTACTACAGCGGCTTGAACTGGTCCTTCAACAGCCGGTTCCGCGGTGATCAACAGGCCGCCGGATGGCCGACCCATGACGGCCTGACCCTCGTTGCGATCATGCGGCGTCGAGAGCGTTTCGAGGAGTTCCGCGCCGACCCCGAGGGCAGCTTCACCGAGGTGCTGCGCGCCGTGGTCCCCGACCTCGCCGCCGACCTCGCCGCCAACGGCACGCGGGAGGAACGCCTCTACAGCGTCCGGTATCCGGACAACTACTACCGCCGCTGTCACGGTCCGGGATGGGCGTTGGTCGGCGATGCCGGCTACCACAAGGACCCGGTGACGGGCCAGGGCATCTCCGATGCCTTCGAGCACGCCGAGCTGGTGGCCGAGGCGGTGCACGAGGGGCTGTCCGGCCAGCGGCCGATGGAAGAGGCGCTGGCGGCCTTCGAGCGGCACCGTGACGAGGAGTCCGCGGCCGTCTACAAGCTGACCTGCGCCCTGTCCGAGCTGGCCTTCCCGCCGGATGTCGCGGCGGTCCTCGACGCCCTGCCCGGTAATCCGGCGGCCAGGACCGAGTTCTTCGGGCTGATCGCCGGTGCCGTGAAGGCGGCTGACTTCTTCGCCCCGGCAAAGGTCGCCAAGCTGCTCGGATCTTCTGCCTGACCGCCGCGTACCGCGTACGACAGCCGATCCCGTTTCCCCGTCCCGCCCAGGAGGACCCCATGCCGGCGCCCGTGCTGACCGTGCTCGGCGACAGCTTCGCGGAGGGACGGGGCGATCCCGGACCGGACGGCTCATTCGTCGGCTGGGTGCCGCGGACGGCGACGGCGCTGGGGATCCCCCGCACTCGGGTGCTCAACCTGGGATCGTACGGCGCGACGACCCAGACCGTTGTCGACTCCCAGCTTGCCGTGGCACTCGCCAACCGCTCCTCGCTGGTGGGCGTTACGGTAGGAGGTAACGATCTTGTCAGCGACTACGACCGGGACCGTTTCGAATCGAATCTCGACCGCATCTTCACCACCCTCGCCGTTCCCGGTACCACGGTTTTCACAATGACTTTCCCTGATATTCCCGCGATGTTGCCGATCCCGTCGAACATCCGCGACGTGCTGCGCCCCCGTTTTTCCGACGCCAACGACTACGTACACAAACTGGTTGCCGGCTGCGTCCTGTGTCTCGATCTCGCGAATGTGGCCGGTATCACGGACCCGGCCCTGTGGAATCCAGACGGGATGCACCCGAGCCCAGCCGGCTACCGCGCGGTCGCCGACCGGGTCATTGATATGATCAAAACCGCCTGGGTCAGCCGAGCCCCACACGGCTGATTTCCCGCTCCACCACAGCTTCAGATCATGCCATGGCGACTTCAATCGACGCCAACCGGTTGCCGCCGCGCGGACGTGGCGTGTTTCCGGGCGTCGCCAGCCACCCAGAAGGGGAATCCTGTGAACGAGGGCGACCAGAGAACGGATCGCCGGCTCGCGAAGAACCCGATCGCAATTATCGGTCTAGCCGGTCTTTTTCCGATGGCCCACAACTTCCGGGAGTACTGGCAGAACGTCGTTGATGCCGCCGACTGCACCCAGGAGGTGCCGCCGACCCACTGGCAGCCGGCGGACTACTACGACCCGGATCCCGCCGCGCCGGACAAGACCTATTCCAAGCGTGGCGGATTCGTGCCGGAGATGGCGTTCAGCCCGATGGAGTTCGGTTTCCCACCCAACCTGCTGCAGGCCACCGGCGTCGTCCAGCTGCTCAGCCTGCTTGTCGCCCGGGACGTGCTACGCGACGCCGGTGCGCCTGATTCGTCGTGGTACGACCCGACGCGGACAGGTGTCACGCTGGGCGTGACCGGGCCGATGCCGATGACGCATCCGATGGCGGCACGGCTGGAGACACCCGTGTTGAAGGAGGTCGTACGTAGCTGCGGTCTCAGTGAGGCTGACGCCGAAGCGATCGCGGCGAAGTTCGCGCTCGCCTTTCCCGCATGGGAGGAGAACTCCTTCCCCGGCCTGCTCGGCAACGTGACCGCCGGCCGGATCGCGAACCGGTTGGACCTCGGCGGATCGAACTACACGGTCGACGCGGCGTGTGCCAGCGCGTTGGCGGCCGTCAAGATGGCCGTGAGCGAACTCGTCGAGGAACGGGCCGACCTTATGATCACCGGCGGCTGCGACACGGAGAACACGCTCTTCGGCTTCATGTGCTTCAGCAAGACCCAGGCGCTGTCCAGGACCGACACGATCCGCCCCTTCGACGATTCCGCTGACGGCACCCTGGTCGGCGAGGGCATCGGCATGCTCGCGCTCAAGCGGTTGGCCGATGCCGAACGTGACGGCGACCGTGTCTACGCCGTCATCCGCGGCATCGGGGCATCCAGCGACGGGCGCTTCAAGAGCATTTATGCCCCGCGCGCGGAGGGGCAGGTCATAGCCCTGCAACGGGCTTACGAGGACGCCGGTTTCGAGCCGTCCACGGTCGAGCTTGTCGAGGCACACGCCACCGGCACGAAGGTCGGCGACCGTACGGAGCTCACCGCGCTGCACACCGTCATGGGCAAGGCGACGCGGGAGAAGCACTTCGCCGCGATCGGCAGCGTCAAGTCGCAGATCGGACACACCAAGGGTGCCGCTGGCGCGGCCGCGCTCATCAAGCTCGCGCTCAGCCTCCACCATCGGGTCCTCCCGCCGACAATCAATGTCGAGCGCCCCAACAGCGCCGTCGACTTCGACAATTCGCCTTTCTACATCAACACTCGTACCCGTCCCTGGATCCGGGACCCGCGTCGCCCGCAACGCCGGGCGGCGGCCTCGGCCATGGGTTTCGGTGGCACGAACTTCCACGTGGTTCTCCAGGAGAGTGCCCCGGACCGCACCGGGCTGCGCGCCATGCACCAGACCGCGCGTGCTTACGTCTGGCACGCGCCACGCTCGGAGGACCTGTTCGACCTGCTGCGCACAGCGGCCCCGCCCAACGCCGACGGCGAGATCCCGGCCGACCACGCCCGGGTCGGTTTCGTCGCCTACGAGGACGAGGCGGACGCGCTGCGCACGATCGCCGTCGACCAGCTCGCGGTGAACATCGGCGCCGAGGAATGGGTCCATCCGCGGGGAATCACCTTCCGTGGCCGGGCACTTCGAGAGATCATGATCGGTGCCCTGTTCGCCGGCCAGGGCAGCCAGTACGTCGACATGGGGCTGCGGGCGGTGCTGAACATCCCGCCGGTCGCCACCGCCTTCGACGACGCCAACACGCCGTTCACCGACGCGGACAGGACCCTCGCCCAGGTGGTGTTCCCGCCGCCGCTGTTCGATCCGTCGGCGGCCGCGGAGCAGGACGCCATGCTCACCCGCACCGACTACGCCCAGCCCGCCATCGGCGCGCTCGCGGCCGGGCAGTTCCGTTTCCTCACCGAGCTGGGCCTGCGCTGTGACGGCTTTCTGGGGCACAGCTTCGGTGAGCTCACCGCGCTGTGGGCCGCGGGCGCGCTGGACGACACGTCCTTCTTCCGGCTTGCCCGGGCCAGAGGGCTGGCCATGGCCCCGCCGGCGGATGCCGCCGCTTTCGACCCCGGGGCGATGGCCGCGGTACGGGCCGCCCGGGACGACGTCACCAGCCTGCTGGTTGACCACCAGAGTGTTACCGTCTGCAACCATAATGCCCCAGATCAGGTCGTGGTCGGCGGCGGGACAGCGGACGTGGACGCCTTCGTCGCCAGCTGCGTCGCGCGTGGGATCTCGGCCCAGCGCCTGCCGGTCGCCGCGGCCTTCCACACCCCTCATGTCGCGCACGCGGTCGAGTCGTTCCGCGTAGCGGTGGAAGCCACGGAGATCCGTGAGCCGCGGGGGCGCACGTACGCGAACACCGCCGGTGCCAGCTACGGCACGGATGTCGACGCCAACCGGCGGGTGCTTGTCGAGCAGCTGGTCAACCCGGTCGAGTTCGCCGCCGGGGTCGAAGCGATGCGCGCGGACGGCTGTACGGTCTTCGTCGAGTTCGGCCCCCGTACGGTCCTCACCGGGCTCGTCCGGCGTTGCCTGGGTGAGGCCGATGTCATCGCCATCGCCACGGACAGCGGCCCCACCGGCGACAGCGACGTGGCTCTCAAGCAGGCCGCTGTGCGCCTCGCGGTCCTCGGCGTGCCGCTCACGGGCATCAACCGGTACGCCGCCGAACCGTTCGCCGAGGTGGTGCCAGCCGGCATGTCGATACCTCTCACCGGCGCGAACCACGTGCCCGACGCCCACCGGCGTGCCTACCGGGAGGCCATCGACAACGGCTACCGGGTTTCCCCGCCGGTACCCGGGGCCGCCGGGGCCGCCGCTGAGAACGGGCGGACCGGGCACGGGCCTGACACGCGCCCGGCCTCGTCCGGTGACGACATGCCCAGCGGGCGTCCCACGGCCCCCGCGCCCGCGCGGACATCGCCGGCCGCGGCTGAGCGGATACCAGCCCAGGCGCCGGTGCCGCCGTCGGCGCTGGCGCCGACCGTGACCCAGCCGTCAGCACAGGAGACGCCGGTGGATCAGATCGCGGCTGTTGCCCGGGAACATCTCGCCCTGCACAGCCAGTACCTTGACAGTCAGCTTCAGGTCGCGGGCGGACTGGCCGCGGTCCTGCGCGAGCCGTCCCAGGGCGCCGCGGCCGATCAGCGCCTGCACGCCGCGGTCGAGGCCGTCTCCACGCAGAGCCTCGCGATGAGTGCCGCGCACATCCGGGTGAACGAGATCCTCACCTCGCTCACCGATCTGGAGCTCGGCCGGCCCGCGGCCGGACCGGACGCAAGCAGCCACCATGTCGCGCCGGCCGGGGAAGTCGAAAACCTCGCCGGGGCCGCCGCCGGTCCGGCGCTCGAACCGTCGCCCGCACCGTTCGCCATCCCTGCCCCGGCCGGACCCGCTGGGACGGACGGCTGGTTGCCATTCGATCTCGCCGCGCCGCCCATCCCCGGTCAGCTCACCGGACCCGCTCCGGCGAACGGTACGGCTAACGGGAGCCACCGGGACGCGGATGCGTCTGCGGCTCCGGCTGTTTCTGTCGCGTCGGCTCCGGTTGGGGCTGATGGGGAACAGGTGCGGTTGGCGGTGGCGGAGGTGGTGGCGGAGAAGACGGGTTATCCGGCGGAGATG
>NZ_CAKJTM010000024.1:48530-64100 GCF_917627345.1 Protofrankia sp. CiP3
CTGGATCTGTCGATGGATCTTGAGGCGGATCTGGGGATTGATTCGATTAAGCGGGTGCAGATTCTGGGGTCGTTGCAGCAGCGGTTCCCGGGGGTGCCCGCGGTGGGTCCGGAGAAGGCGGCTGAGTTGCGGTCGCTGTCGGATGTTGCTGATTTCCTGCTGACGGGTCTGGGACCGGCCGCTGCCCCTGCCCCTGCCGGTCAGCGGGCGCTGCCCGCTGCTTCGCCCGTGGTTTCGCCCGCTGCTCCGGCTCCGGGCGACGCCCGCCGGCTGACGGCGCAGACGTGGCGGCTGCCCGCGATCGACCGGCTCGAGGGAGCGTATGCGGCCGCGCCGGTTGCCATAGTTTTTGATCACGGTGACGAGATCGCCGTCCCGATCGTCCGCGAGCTCGAGCGCCGTGGCTGGGATGTCCGTCACCGGGCGCTGGGGAGCCCGGCGACTTCCGCCGGGGACGCACTCCTGGACTGGGATGGCCAGGACCTCGACAGGCAGTTTGCCGAGGTCCTGGCCGAATCGCCCCGGATCGATCTGTGCCTGACGCTGCTCGGCCAGCCTGAGCGGTGGGACGACGCGGCCCGTCGGCTCGCTGACACGGTACGGGCCGCCGGGCGGATTGCCGGCGCCCTGCGGGAGACCGCTGACACGGGAACGCGGGCCAGCTTTGTGACCGTGAGCCGGCTTGACGGCATCCTCGGCCACAGCGGGGAGTGTGCCACGCCGACCGCGGTGCTGGGCGGGGCCACCGGGCTGGTGAAGACCCTTGCCCGGGAGATGCCGGCGCTGTTCTGCCGGGCGCTCGACCTGAGCCCGGCGCTCGCTGACGACGCGGTGGCGGAGGTCGTGCTGCGGGAGCTGGACGACGCCGCCCGTGACGTCGCCGAGGTCGGCGTCGATGCCGAACGGCGGCGGTGGACGGTGCGGTACGAAGACCTTGATCTAGTCCCGGTTGACCTCACTGGCCTCAGCGTCGGCACCGAGGACACCCTGGTTGTCACCGGCGGTGCGCGTGGTGTGACGGCTCTGTGCGTGCGGGCGTTGGCGCAGGTGTGCCCGCTGGCCTTTCTCCTGCTCGGCCGTACCGAGCTCACCGACGAACCCGACTGGGCCGCTGGGGTGCCCGACAGCGCGCTGAAGCCGAAGCTGATCGAGCGGTTGCGCTCGGACGGCGGTTCGCCGACTCCGCGCGAGGTCAGCCGTGCCCTGCACGATCTGCTCGCCCAGCGTGAGATCCGGGCGACCCTCGCCGACGTGACCGCGGCCGGGGCACGGGCGACCTACCTCAGCGTTGATGTCGCTGACGCCACGGCCACGCGGGCGGCTCTCGCCGAGCATGAGGCCCGGATCACCGGCATCGTGCACGGTGCCGGTGCGCTCGCCGACGCGATGCTCGTGGACAAAAGCGCGGCGGACGTGCGAGGAGTCCTCGCACCAAAGATCATCGGTTTGTACAACGTCCTGGCCGCCGTCCCGCAGGCTCCTCTGCGCCAGCTCGTCGTCTTCACCTCGATCGCCGGGATCGCCGGAAACCCTGGTCAGGGCGACTACGCGGCGGCGAACGAAGCGTTGAACAAGGTCACGGCCAGCTGGCGGCGCAGCCGGCCGTCCAGCGCGGCCGTCGCGATCAACTGGGGAGCCTGGGACGGTGGGATGGTCACCCCCGAGCTCCGGGAGATGTTCCGCGCCCGGGGTGTGCCCCTGCTGGCGCCCGTGGATGGGGCGCGGATGTTCGTCGAGCAGTTCAGCGCGGCCCGCGCGGGCGACGAATGCGTCCTGGTCGGTCATCCCGTCCCGCTGGCGGCGGCTACGGGACCGATCGACACCCCGGCCTTCGTCAGTCATCGGGAGCTGACCGGCTTCGACCTGGACCCGGTGGTGGACGCCCACCAGATCGGCGCCCACCCGGTGCTGCCCGCCACGGCCGGGCTCGGCTGGCTGATCAATGGCCTCGAGCGGGCCAACCGGGACCTGCGGGTCGTCGAGGCGCGTGACTTCGAGGTTCACAAGGGGATCGTCTTCGACGGCTCGCACGAGCGCGGCTACCGGCTGGAAGCCGACGCGGGCAGCGTGGTCGACGGGCGGCTGGTCATCCGGGCCGCGATCCGCTCGGACACCGGTGGCGCGTTCCCGGCGTCCCACTACGGCGGGGTGTTCGTGCTCGCTCCCGCGCCCGAGCGGGCACCGACCGATGTCCCGTGGCCGGGCTACCCGCTCGGCCACGGGCCTGAGAACGGCCTGGCCGGCTACGCCGACGGGACCCTGTTCCACGGAGTCCTGCTGCAGGGTATCCGGCGGCTGCTGCACCAGGACCGGACCCGGCTGGTGGTGGAGTGCCGGCTGCCGGACACCCCGCTGGCCGCTGGTGCCTTCGCCGGCAGCCTGCACAGCCCGGCGCTCGGGGATGTCGTCGTCCAGGCGGCGTACGTGCTGGGCCGCGCCTATCTACAGGCCGGTTGCCTGCCGCTGGGTATCGGGCGGGTCCAGTTCTTCGCGCCGCTGCCGGGCAACGCCACGTTCGTGGCGGTGGTCGACAACCTGCGCTCCACGGCCATGGGGGTGACCGTGGACGTCGCCGTCCACGCGCCCGATGGCTCTGTGCTCCAGCGGTTCCTCGACGTTTCGCTGATCAGCACGCCCGACATGGCCGAGAAGATCCGGGAGGGCGCCCGGCGCCGGGACGCGCGGGCGCGGCCATGACGAGATCTGTCAGCGCACCCAGGGATGTCGGCCCTGATCGCGTCGACCCCGATCGAACGGAGACGACCCGATGACCGCGAGCCTTGACGAAAGCGGCGAGCTGCTGCAGTTCGACGGTGATCCGTTCGGCGTCCTGCTGTGGCCGGCCGATGCCGCCGCACCGGTGCCCACGGCCGATGCCAGTACGGGCGTGCCGCCGGCCCAGCCAGCAGCCGTGGACGCCGGACCGGCTGGGCCCGCGGCCCCGCTGGTGTTCCCCGAGCCCGCTCCGGCGTCCAGGGCTGACCCGGCCGCGGAGCTGGTGCGCGGTTTTCGGGAGGAGATCATAAAGGCGCATGCCGGCGCGATGCGGACGCAGGCGGCGTTCCAGGAACTCGCGCTCGCCAGGATGGGTTTCCGGGGCACGGCTCTGTCCCGCCGGGATGCCGGCCCGCTGCCCCATCCGGAGCCGGCCGGCACCCTTGCGCCGGCGGTTGCGGCCGGCCGGGGCGCCCCGGCGGCCCCGGGCCTCCAGACGGCCCTGAGCGCCCCGGGCGTTCCCGCGCTCGGCGGCCCTGTTGACGCTCGCGGTGAGGCCGCGTACGAGGTGGCCGTGGCGTCCGCCGCCGGTCTTGGCTACGACCTGGACGGGTGGGTGTCGCCCGCGACACTGGTCCGGGCAGCCTGGGACGCGGTGCTGCGCTCCGCCTCCCTCGCGGCGGCGGGTGGCACGGCGTCCGCGGCCGGTTGGGAGATCCGGCACGCCACGGTCGTCTTCGAAGGCGAGCTTCCCCGGGTGGACGAGCCGCTGCGGTTCGCGGTGGTGGCAGGCTCCCCGGCGCCCGACGGGACCGCCGGGTTCGTCGTCCGCTGCCATGCCGGTCCGCGGCCGGTGCTGTCGGTGCCCGACGGTGTCGCCGGCCCGCGTGCGGCCGTGCCGGTCGGTGCGCCGCTCGGCACGGCCGTATCGGATCCGGTGCCGACCATCCTCGCCTTCAAGCCGCTCGCGTACACCCCACGGACGGCCCTCGGCCCGGCGGAGCTCGCCAGGCTGTCGGGCGGCGATGTCCCCGGCGTGTTCGGGAGCAGCTACGAACAGCGCGGCTGCAACACCTCGCTCCGGCTTCCCCCGGCCGGATTCCTGTTGCTCGACGAGGTGACCGAGATAGCTCGGACGGGCGGCGCGCGTAACCTCGGCCGGTTGCGCGCGCGCGGCCGGCTGGCCGCTGGCGACGCCGTCAGCGGCTCCAGCGCCGTCAGCGCCGTCACGGTGCTGGAGGCGGCCTGGCAGGCGGCGCAGACGCTCGCGTTGTACCTCGGCCTCCAGCTGTGCCTGCCCGATGCCCGCTTCGACGTCTGTCTGCCCGACAGCAATATTGATCTTGACTTAGAGGTGGCTCACTGGGCGGTGGACGTGTTCGCCGGGGGATGGGACGCCGGCTGCGAGCTGGTGGCCGATGTCACCGTGGCTGGTCTCGCGCCCCGCCCCCGCATCCGCCTCGACGCCGAGATCCGTGGCGCGGGGGGAGTCCTCGCCCGGGTTAGCGGCCTGTACCTCCAGCTCCGGGAGAAGCCGGGGACGTTGGTGGCGCCACTGCGCGGCGGTGCGGCGCCGGGTTTTCTCGGCCGGGTCAACTCCGTCGGCGAGGCGGCAGTGATCAACGAGATGCACATGGCCAACAGCGCTCACGGCTACCTGGACGTGGCGCTCGGCCCGGAGTTCGCCCCCTACCTCGGCCGGCGGGCAACCCGGCTGCCGGGCGGCGGGCTGTCGCTGGTCGATCGAGTGATGATCGTGGACGGCCAGCGCGGTGAGCTGTCCGGCGGCGCCACCGCGTGGACCGAGTACGACGCACCCGCGGACGCCTGGTACTACCAGGAGTACGCGAGCCCGACGATGCCCAACATCGTCCATATGGAGACATCGCTGCAGTCCGCGTTGTTCCTGGGCTACTACCTGGGTGCCACTCTGACCGGCCCGGACGAGGACTACAGCCTGCGCAACCTCGACGGCGAAGCGGCCCTGCTGCGCCAGGTGGACCTGCGGGGCCGCACGATCCGCCAGGTCTCGACACTGCTGTCCACCACCGTCATGGTCGGTGCGGTCCTGCAGAACTTCTCCTACGAGCTGTCCGTGGACGGCGAGCCGTTCTACCGGGGGGAATCCCTGTTCGGTTTTTTCAACGCCACGGCCCTGGCGAACCAGAACGGGCTGGACTCCGGTGCCTGCGTGCCGACCTGGCTGGAGACCGCCGAGGTAGCGCCGGGCGCGGTCCGCACGATCGACGTGGCGGGCCGGCGCGACGCTGGTGCCCCGCTGTCCTCGCGGGGGCATCTCGCCATGCTTGACAGCGTCCAGGTCGTCGACGGCGGTGGTCGTTTCGGTAAGGGCTACCTGCGCGCGGTACGGCCGGTCGACCCGTCCGACTGGTTCTTCGCGCTGCACTTCTGGCTCGACCCGGTGATGCCTGGTTCGCTCGGCGTCGAGGCGGTCATCCAGGCGATGCAGGAGTGGCTGGTCGACAGCGGGCTTGCCGCCGGTCTGGTCGAGCCCCGGTTCGTCCTGCCGACGGATCTGTCGATGGGCTGGCGCTACCGCGGCCAGATCCTGCCCACGGACGGCGAGATGACCCTCGAGGTTCACCTCAAGGAGGTCCGCCGCGGCGTCGAGCGGGTCCGGGTCGTCGGCGACGCCAGCGTGTGGAAGCCCGGCATGCGTATCTACGCGCTGACCGACATCGCGGTCGAGCTGCACGGAATGGGAGCGGCACCATGGTGACCAGCTATCCACCGGGGCCGGTCCTGGCCGCCCCGGCCGCGGTTGGACGGACCGCCGAGGAGGTCTACGCGGTTCTCGCCGCGCTGGACCAGCCGTGTTTCGTGCTGGAACACGGCGGCGGGATCGGCGCCACCAACGACGAGACCGCGGCGCGGCGGTCCGGCGGACGTGTTCTCGCCGCGGCGCCGGCCATGCCCGCGCACCGCCTGGGGGCAGCGGACTTCCTCCGTGACCACGGCGTCCGTTACCCGTACATGGCCGGCGCGATGGCCAACGGCATCGCCTCGGAGCGTCTTGTCGTCGCGATGGCGAAGGCAGGGTTCCTCGCGTCGTTCGGGGCCGCTGGCGTGGTACCAGACAAGATCGATGCGGCGCTGGCGGCGATCCGGCGGGCCGCGCCGGGGCTGCCGTTCGCCTGCAACCTGATCCACAGCCCGAACGAGCTGGAGCTGGAACGGGCAATCGTCGAGCTGTCGTTGCGACACGGGGTGACCTGTGTGGAGGCCTCGGCCTTCCTCGAGCTCACCCCGCAGATCGTGCGGTACCGGCTCGCTGGTCTGAGCCGGGATCCCGCTGGCGGGGTCCGGAGCGCCCACCGGGTCGTCGCCAAGCTCTCCCGTACCGAGGTCGCGGAGCTTTTCCTGGCGCCCGCCCCGGACACGCTGGTGCGGCCGCTCGTCAGCGCCGGCCTGGTCAGCGTCGAACAGGCCGAGCTCGCCCGTTTCGTGCCGATGGCCGACGACATCACCGTGGAGGCGGACTCCGGCGGTCACACCGACCGCCGGCCGTTGGCCGTGCTCCTGCCAGAGATCATTTCGTTGCGGGATCGGGTCGTGCGTGAGCGCGGCTACCGCCGGCCGGTCCGGGTCGGCGCCGCCGGCGGGCTCGGCACCCCGTCGAGCGTGTTCGCCGCGTTCGCGATGGGCGCGGCCTATGTGGTGACCGGTTCGGTCAACCAGCCGTGCGTGGAGTCCGGGCAGTCCGTCGGCGCGAAGCGGCTGCTCGGCGCGGCTGAGGGCACCGACTGTGCGATGGCGCCGTCGTCGGACATGTTTGAGATGGGTGTCGAGGTGCAGGTCCTGCGGCGCGGCACGATGTTCGCGTCCAAGGCGAAGCGGCTGTTCGAGCTGTACCAGGCTTACGGGGGGATTGACGATCTTCCTCCCGGGGAGCGGGCCTGGGTCCAGGACAAGGTGCTGCGCCGGCCGTTCGCGGACGTGTGGCGCGACACCGTCGAGTACTTCGAGGAACGCGACCCTGAGCAGATCCGCCGGGCTGACGGGAACCCGAAACGGAAGATGGCACTGATCTTCCGGTGGTATCTCGGGCTGTCGTCGTTCTGGTGCATCGGGGCGGATCCCGAGCGGGTCACCGACTACCAGATCTGGTGTGGACCGGCCACGGGCGCGTTCAACACCTGGGTCCGCGGCACTCATCTGGAGGCGGTGGAGAACAGAAGCGTGGTGGACGTCGCCGCGAACCTCATGACGGGCGCGGCATTCGCCGGCCGGGCCGCCCAGCTCCGCTTCGCCGGGGTGAAACTCCCGGCGGCCTGCTCGACCTACCGACCGGTGCCGCTCGTGACCGCGGGCGGACGGTCATGACCCTGGTCAACGGGAGCCCGCCCCCGCGTGCCGCGGCGGACCAGACCGCGGCGAACGAATCCGCACCGCGGCGCGTACCGGTGACCGGGCACGCAACGCCGGCCAGCCGCGACAGCGAACCCGGTCGATGGTTCCTGTGTGGGGGCTGTCGGGCCATGCTGTACGGCAAGAGGTTCGTGCAGGCGCACCGGGTCTGCGCCGACTGCGGCTGGCACGCGCCGCTGACCGCGAGCGAGCGACTCAGCCAGCTGCTCGACCCGGATTCGATCGAACAGCTGGCCATGCCCGTGTTTGACGCCGATCCGCTCGGCTTTATCGACTCCAAGCCGTACCAGGACCGGCTGCGGGAGACCCGAGCCCGGACCGGGCTGGACGAGGCGGTGCGGTGTGCCCGGGGTCGGATCGACGGGCATCCGGTGATCGTCGCGGCCATGGACTTCCGCTTCATGGGCGGCAGCCTCGGCTCGGTCGTGGGGGAGGCCATCACCCGGGCGGGTGAACTGGCGTTGCGCGAACGCATCCCGCTTCTGATCGTGACCGCCTCCGGGGGCGCGCGCATGCAGGAAGGCGTCATCTCGCTCATGCAGATGGCCAAGACCAGCAACATGCTCGGCGAACTGGACGAGGCGGGCATCCTCACCCTGTCCCTGATCACCGATCCGACCTTCGGTGGGGTGGCCGCATCCTTCGCGACGCTGTGCGACATCATCATCGCGGAACCGGCGGCGCGGCTCGGCTTCGCGGGGCCGCGGGTCATCGAGCAGACCATCAAGCAGACCCTGCCGGCCGGGTTCCAGACCGCGGAGTTCCTGCTTGCCCACGGCATCGTTGACATGATCAGGCCGCGTAGCGCGCTGCGGGCGGCGATCGCGCGGTTGCTCTCGATCGCGGCTCCGGGCGGTTCCCAGCCGGGCGAACCGGCTGGACCGGCTCCCGAGCCGGCGACGGACGGACACGGATCCGCGGGTCATACGGAGAACGGATGCGAACCAGGCGGTCCTGATCCCGATGCGGTGCCCGCCGCGGGCGGCTCGCTCATCCGGGAGGCGGCGGCGCTGCCGGTCCGCCATCCCTGGGAGGTCGTGCGGATGGCCCGGCGGCTCGGGCGGCCCACGACCCTTGACTACATCTCATTCATGATCGATGACTTCAACGAGCTCCACGGCGACCGCCGGTCGTCCGACTGCCCGGCGATCGTCGCGGGCCTCGGCCGGTTGGCGGACATCCCGGTGGCGGTGATCGGGACCCAGAAGGGGCACACCGTCGCGGAGCTGGCGGAGCACAGGTTCGGGATGCCGACCCCGGCGGGCTACCGCAAGTCGGCTCGGATCATGCGGCTGGCCGCGAAGATCGGCCTACCGGTCGTCACCTTCATCGACACCGCCGGGGCCTACCCCGGCATCGAGGCGGAGGAACAGGGGCAGGCGGTTGCCGTCGCCGAGAACCTGAAGCTGCTGGGCGGTCTGCCGGTACCGGTGGTCAGCGTGGTCACCGGTGAGGGCGGTAGTGGGGGCGCGCTCGCGCTCGCCGTGTCCGACCAGGTGCTGATGTGCGCCAACACCGTGTACTCGGTGATCAGCCCGGAGGGGTGCGCGGCGATCCTGTGGAACGATCCCGCGGCCGCGCCCCAGGCGGCGGCCGCGCTGCGGGTCGATGCACGCCAGCTGCTGTCACTCGGCGTTATCGACGGTGTGATACCCGAACCCGAAGGCGGCGCGGACGCCGACCCGCTGCACGCCGCGACCGCGATCCGCCATGCGCTGACCGACACGCTGCGACTGCTGCTGTCGGTGGGCCAGGCGGATCTGGTGGCCCGGCGCCGTGCCCGGTTCCGCTGTTTCGGCGCGGGCCCGGCACATCCCCACGGTGGTCGTCACGAGGAGAGCACGCGACCCGGAGAGTAAGGACATGTCTGATGAGCACAACCACGATCAATGGAACGTCGTCGGCTTCCTACCTCCGCTCAGCGGGGGAGACCGTCGACTCGCTGCTGGACGCCGTACGTCGTAACGCCGTCGCCCTGTGCGCCGAGACCGACCGGCTGCCCAGCCGGGTCCGGGTCACCGCCGGGGACGTGGCGGTCGAGCTGTACTGGCCCGAGCCTGAATCGGGGATCGGCGCCATCGATGGTGAGCGGCCGCAGGCGGCGTCCGTGCCGGTCCAGCGGGTCCCTGTCGTGACGGCGGCCGGGCCGGTTCCGGAAGCGGTGCCCGGGCAGCCGCACGACACGGCCGAGGGGACGCCCGGCGAGAACCTCGTCCACATCACCGCGCCGACCGTCGGGACGTTCTACCGCGCCGCCGAGCCCGGGGCCAAGCCGTTCGTCGGCGAGGGCGACACAGTGACCGCGGGCCAGCAGGTCGCGATCATCGAGGTGATGAAGCTGATGATCCCGGTCGAGGCGGACCAGCCGGGGCGGATCGTCGAGGTGATCCAGCCGGACGCGGCCGCGGTTGAGTTCGGGCAGCGGTTGTTCTCGATCGCTCTGGCGGACCGTGTGACCACCTGATGTTCACGACAGTCCTGATTGCCAACCGCGGCGAGATAGCGCTGCGTGTCATGCGGGCCTGCCGGGAGTTCGGGCTCGGTACCGTCGCCGTCTACTCGACCGAGGATCGGGACTCCGCGGTGGTGCGCATGGCCGACCGGGCGGTTCACATCGGGCCGGGCCCGGCCCGCAGGAGCTACCTGAACATCCCGGCGATCATCGAGGCGGCCCGGCTGACCCGCGCGGACGCCATCCACCCGGGGTACGGCTTCCTGTCCGAGAACCCGGATTTCGCCGAGGTGTGCCAGGCCGAGGGGATCACCTTCATCGGGCCGCCGGCAGCGGTGATGGAACGCCTCGGCGACAAGGCCGTCGCCCGGTCGATGATGGTCGACGCGGGCCTGCCGTTGCTGCCCGGCAGCCGCCGCGCGCTCGAGCACGCCCCGGAAGCTCAGGCGTTCGCCGACGAGATCGGCTATCCGGTCATCATCAAAGCGGCCGCGGGTGGTGGCGGGCGGGGGATGCGCATCGTCCACGAGCCCGACGAGTTCCTGCGTGCCTACACCGAGACCCGCGCCGGCGCTCAGGCGATCTTCGGCGACGGCCGGGTCTACGTCGAGCGCTATCTGTCCTCCGCCCGGCATGTCGAGATCCAGGTGCTCTGCGACCAGCACGGCAACGCCGTGTACCTGGGCGCGCGGGACTGCTCCGTCCAGCGCCGGCACCAGAAGCTCATCGAGGAGACACCCGCTCCGCGGCTACCGGACGGCCTGGTCGAGCGCATGGGCCGGGCCGCGGTGGATGGTGCGCTCTCCGCTGGCTACGTCGGCGCCGGAACCTTCGAGTTCCTCGTCGACGCCAGCGGCGCGTACTACTTCATGGAGGTCAACTGCCGGCTCCAGGTGGAGCATCCGGTCACCGAGATGGTCACCGGGATCGACCTGGTCGCCGAGCAGTTCCGGGTCGCGGCCGGGGAGAAGCTGGCCATCAGCCAGGACGCGGTGAGCCCCCGGGGCGTCGCCATCGAATGCCGGATCAACGCCGAGGACCCCGGCCGTGGTTTCGCGCCGACACCCGGTGTCCTGGCGGAGTGCCAGCTGCCCGCTGGTCCGTTCGTCCGGGTTGACAGCCATGTCTTCCCCGGCTACCGGATCCCGTCGGTCTACGACTCGTTGTTGGCCAAGCTGATCGTCTGGGCGCCGGACCGTGACTCGGCGATCGTGCGGATGCGGTGCGCGCTCGATGAGCTCCGCATCGCGGGTCCTGGGGTCGCCACCACCGCTTCCTTCCTCGCTCAGGTGCTCGCGCATCCGGTCTTCGTCGCGGCGCGTCACGACACCTCGCTGGTCGGCGATCTGGTCGCCGGTGGATAAGGGAGGCGCTGTGCACACACCCGCCGAGGAAGAGCTGACAGCACCGATCGTGCCCGTACCCCGGGCGCGGTGGTCACGGTTGCGGGTGGTCGAGGCGACGGCCCAGAGCACCGACGTGATGTCGTTCATCCTCGCCGACCCTGCTGGCGCGGACCTGCCGCCGTGGACGCCCGGAGCACATGTTGATCTTTTTGTCGCTCCGGGGATGGTACGGCAGTACTCGCTGTGTGGAGATCCAGCCGACCGCGCGCACTGGCGGATCGCCGTGCTGCGGGCGGAGCCGAGCCGCGGCGGTTCGCGCCACCTGCATGAGCACGTCCGGGCCGGATCCCTGGTGGCGGTGGGGGAGCCGCGCAACAACTTCCCGCTTGCCGGGGCACACCGGTACCTGTTCATCGCTGGCGGGATCGGGATCACACCGTTGCTGCCGATGATCCGGACAGTCGCCGCGCAGGGCGCGGACTGGACGTTGTGCTACGGCGGACGTCGCCGCGAGCGCATGGCCTTCCTGGACGAGCTCGCGCCCTACGGCGGCCGGGTCGACGTCCGGCCCGAGGACGAGCGCGGGCCGCTGCCGCTCGCCGAGATCCTCCAACGGCTGGGCTCTGACACTGTGCTCTACTGCTGCGGGCCCGAGGCCCTGCTCACCGCGGTCGAGCGGGAATGGCGTGATCGACCGCCCGGCAGGCTGCACGTGGAGCGCTTCCAGCCTCGTCCGATGGTGGACACCCCCACCCATGACCAGGAGTTCGACGTGTTCCTCGAACGCACCGGGCGGGCCGTGCGGGTGCGGGCACACGAATCCCTGCTGGATGTCCTGAGCGCGGCGGGTGTTGAGGTGCCCTGGTCGTGCGGTGAGGGCACCTGCGGCAGCTGCGAGACGGGCGTACTGGCCGGTGACGTCGACCACCGGGACTCGGTGCTGTCGCGGAGCGAGCGCGTGGCCGGCCGGACGATGATGGTCTGCGTGTCGCGTGCCCGTTCGCCCTGGTTGACCCTTGACCTGTGACCCTTGGCCTGTGACGAGGTCATTTCAGGCCGGAGTGGATGAATGCGTTGACGATGTGCCGCTGGAGCAGCACGTAGAGAGCGAAGATCGGCAGGCAGGCGAGCCCTGAGGCGGCCATGAGACCGCCCCAGTCGTTGCCCTCGGTCCCCCCGAGAAAGCCGCGGAGCCCAAGCTGGATCATGGAGTTCGCCCGTTGGAGAACCATCGCGGGCCAGAAGTACTCGTTCCACGCGTTGATGAACAGGACGATGCCGAGCGCCGCCAGCGCGGGCCGCAGATTGGGCACGACGACCGTCCACAGCGTCGACCAGGAGGACCGCCCGTCCATGCGGGCCGCCTCAAGCAGTTCCTTGGGGAAGCTCTCCATGTGCTGGCGCAGCAACAGGACGCTCAGCGCCGTGCACAGCGTCGGGATGACAACTCCGGCGAGCGTGTTCAGCAGGCCCAGCCGCAACAACAGCGTGTAGTTGGGCACCATCGTCACCTGGAACGGCACCAGCCACGTCCCGACGAACAGCAGATAGAGGAGCCGCTGCCCGGGAAAGCGCCAGGCCGCGAACGCGTACGCCGCGAGCAGACCGGTCAGGAGCTGCCCCAGCGCGGTCAGCGCCGCCACGGCGAACGTGTTGAACAGCATCGACCCGATTGGGATCACCTCCGCCGCGTGCCGGTAGTTACCGACCGACAGCGGCCAGGGCAGCGGCGAGGTGGCGTAGACGTCGCTGGGGCGCCGCAGCGACGTCGCGTACATCCAGCCGATCGGCAGGACGCACGCGAGGCTCAGGAGCGTGAGCACGGCATGGCCGACGAACGATCCCAGCGGCGATCCGCCGCCGACCGGGCCGTCGGCCTCGCCGGGACGGCGGCCCTCACCACGGCGCTCGCCGGGCATGTCGGCCGCGGCTGCCGTCGCGGCCGGCGTGGAGACAGCCATCGGTTACTCCTCGTAGATGTTGTAATCGCCGGTGCTCTGATCGGGACCCGGTGGTTCCGGCGGCCGCTGGAGACGATCAGTTGTCGTGGAAGCTCAGCTTTTCGAACAACCACACGAGGCAGCCGGCGACCATCCCGAAACCCAGGAAGAACACCAGGCCGGCGGCGGCGGCGAGGCCCGCGTCGAAGCTCTTGAAACCGTATTCCCAGAGCAGGTAGTAGACGTTGGTCGTCGCGTCGCCGGGGCCGCCCTGGGTGAGCGTGTCGATCAGCGGGAAGGTCAGCTGGCCGGACAGCAGCACGGTCATGAGGGCCAGCAGCACCAGGGTCGGCGACAGCAGCGGCAACGTGATCCAATAGGTGATCTGGCGCCGCGTCGCGCCGTCGAGCTGGGCGGCCGCCGAGTAGTCGTCGTTGATGCCGGCGAGCCCGGCCGCGACAACGAGGACCGCGAAACCGAGCAGGTGCCAGCCGGTGATGACGATGACGGCAAGCTGGGCGGGGCCGCGTTCGTGCAGCCAGTTGACCGGGCTGCCCAGCAGGCGGTCCACCCCGCCATGCCGCGGGTCCAGCAGCCATTCCCAGATGGCCGCACTTGCCACCGGCGCGACCAGCACCGGTGCGAAGACGAGCGCACGATAGACCGCGTTGGCGCGGCCGCGGACCTGTTGGGTGAGCAGGGCGACGATGGTGGGCAGGACGACTGAGAACGGCAGCAGGCAGACGATTGTTGTCACCGTCAGCCACAATGAGGACCGCAGCTGCGGTAGCTGGAGCACATCGGCGTAGTTGTCCAGCCCGACCGGGACTTTCGGCCTGCTCGGCAGGAGGTTCCACGAATAGAACGACAGCTGCGCGGCCTCGGCCAACGGGCGGTAGGTCCAGACCGCCAGGCAGCCCAGGCCTGGCGTGAGGTAGAGGAAGGGCGGCAGCGCACGGCGCACCCGGCGGGCGATCGATGGCCGGGCCGCCGGGTGCGAGGTGGGAACCTCCGGTGCCTCCACAGCGGCGAGTGTCACGAACATGCCGGTTGGTCCTGTCGTGACGACACCTGGTCGATGAGTCGGGCCATCCGCGTCGTGTGTGCGGCCCGCGGCCCGGGTGTCACGCTTTCGGTAGCAGTTTTGTCGCCCGGTCCTGAGCCGCGGTCAGCGTGGACCGCGCGTCAGCCCCGCTGTAGACGACGCTCTCGACGGCCTCCAGCATCGTGTCCTTGATCTGGACATAGTTGTCGCCCGGGAACGCCACCGCTGGCCGGAGCCGAGCGAGCTGGTCGATGTTCGGCTTGATCAGGGGGTTCTGTGCCGCCCAGTCCTTCAGCCCGGCGGGGTCGTCCAGCAGGCTCGTGCGAAGCGGCAGGTAGCCGATCTTGCTGGTGAGCTGGACGTACCCCTCGTCGCTGGTCAGAAACTTCATGAGTTCCCAGGCGGCCCGCTGCTTGGCCGGGTCCTTGGCGAACATGACCAGAGCCGCCCCCGAGTTTGTCGGTTCCACGGTCCTGCCGTCGAAGCTCGGCATCTGTGCGGCCCGCAGATCCCACGGCGGACTCGCGCCGGTGGCGCCCTTGCGGAACGTGGCCTCGGCCGCGCTGCTCTCCAGGATCATGCCGATCTCACCGCGTGCGAACGCGGGGTACGCCTGCTCCTGGGAGAGTTTCGGGGTCGCGCCGGACCGCACGAGGTCCTGCGCCATCGTGACGGCGTCGACCGCGGGAGGGTCGGCAAAGGTGAGCCTGGTGCGGTCGGTGGAGATCACTGATCCGCCGTTGGAGTCGACCAGGGACTGGTAACACCAGTCGCCGGCCTTCTTGGTCAGGCAGTCGATATAGGCGCCGTCCTTGCCGGTCCTGCTCCTGATGGCGAGGGCGGCTGCCTTGACCTCGGCCCAGGTGCTCGGTGGCTTGGCCGGGTCGAGGCCGGCCTGGGTGAACAGGCTGGCGTTGTAGTACAGGATCGGCGTGGAGAAGACGAACGGGATGCCGTAGGTTTTGCCGTCGACATCGCCGAGGGTGCGCGCGGCCGCTGCGAACGGGTGCGTGCCGCCGAAGTTCGCCTGCACCGCGTCATGGCCCACCACGGTGTCCAGCGGCGTCGCTCCCAGCCCCCGCACCGCGTAGAAGAGGTCACCGAAGACCAGCTGCCCGACGTCGGGTGGGTTGCCGGCCGCGATCTGGCGCTGCACGCTGGCAGCCGCGGCCGAGCCGTAACCGCTCGCGGTCGCGGTCGCAGGCTTCTGGGCCGTCACCTTGATGGTGGGGTGAGCCAGCTGGAATCTTTTGATCAAGTCTGTGAAGGTGTCGGTCCACGGTCCGGCCTGGGCCAGGTTGTAGCTTTCAAAAACGATCGAAACCTGCTGGTCGGGCCTGAGTTCCGGGACCGTCGCGGCGGCCGGGGACGAGGTGGTGGCCGGGCTGCTCCCCCCGCAGGCGGCCGCGGCCAGCGCGAGGGCGAGAGCCGCCGCGATACCACCGGGACAGCGTGATTTTTTCACGTGTGGTGCTCCTTAGGACTCGCGCAGAAATTACGTCTGTTTTGCCGAGACTGATCTCTAGTCTTGTGCTATGGCGGAAATCGCGGAGTCGGCGGGGTTCGGAGATGCGTTCGCGGCTGGGTTGGCGGGCGTGCTCGCCGCGGTTGCTCCGAACCTGGACGAACGGCAGCGCCGCGTGCTGCTGGGTGCCGGGGCGCGGCGGGTGGGCCGTGGCGGGG
>NZ_CAKJTM010000025.1:0-59413 GCF_917627345.1 Protofrankia sp. CiP3
CCAGTGCGCCTTCCTCCGCCGCCTTGCCGGACCGGGCGCGGATACGCCGCCCGCTGATCGAACGCCCTATCCTCGGGCGCTCTAAGCGGATGGGAGCCCGCTGCCGGGGTCCCGGCGTGCCACACGGCCACGGCCACGATCGCGAACACCGCTGGCCACTTCACCGCGGTGGCCGCGGTGAGCAGGACCATGGCCGGTATCGGGCGTCCCGCTCGGGCAGCCAGCAGGCCCGCCGCAAGCAGCGCCATCATGATTGCTTCAAGATGGATGGCGCCGAGGAGCTGCAGGATCACGACCGGGCTCCCGGCGGTCGCGAGGGCCAGCGGCCGCTGCCGCGGGTCGGCGGCCCGGGTTACGCATCCCACGATCACAACGGTGCCCGCGAGCGCGACGAGCCGCAGGATGAGGACCGTTCCCAGGACGCTCCCGCCGGACAGCGCATAGGCGGCCTTCAGCAGGGCGAGCGCCAGGGGGCCATAGGGGGCCCGGGACATCCGCCAGACCGGGTCGCTCGCAAGCAGGCTGGGCTGGTGGCCCAGAATGGCCGGGCCGTCCTGGTATGGGTTGAGATCGGCGGTGAGCATGGCTCCGTGCGCTACGTAGCTGTAGACGTCCAGGCTCAGGACTGGCGGGCCCACGGCGACGGGCAGGCACCAGACGGCGATGATGATCCCGGTCTGGCTGAGCGAGACCGACCCCCTGCTGGCCAGCAGGCGCAGCTGCAGCCAGGCGACGACGACGAGCGCAACCCCAACGATCATAAAGGCGGGCAGTGCTGAGGCACGGTCAAGCCGTACCGGGACAAGTAACCCGAACCATTCGGTAGGTAGTTCGACTCCAGCGCGCAGCGCGAGCCGCCCCGCCGTGCCGACCACCAGGCATGTGCCGACAAGCCCGAGCAGGCCGGGCAGGAAGAGGCTGGACAGGAGGAACTTGCTGGGGGCGCTGGAAGCAGACCAGGTGGGCTCGGCCGGCTTCGGGTGGCTGGAGCCTTTGCCGGGGCAGGTGGTCGGGACGTCACCGCCCCGCGGCATGATGCCCGCGAGGGGAGCGCCGGGCCTCGCCGCTGTCATCCGTTCGAGTGCACGGCAGGGCATACGAGACAATCGTAGCTATTTGACATTTTTATATTGATTCCGTCAAAAGTAGGTCAACCCCGAGTTGCCGGCCGGCGATGCTGCCATGTGGTGCTGTTGTCATATGACGTTGTTGTCAACCGATGTTGACGGTGGGTCACATATTATATCATATGATGAACTATTACGTTATTCGCTGCGGCGTGATCGGGGCGGGCCGGGTCGCTGAAGATCTTCGAGGCATGCCCTAGTCTCCGTATGTGTGCCGTGCTACGGGGGTTGACGAACCGGCGTGTTCCGCGGCTGTCGGGACGGCCCGCGTGCTCGTCGCGTCCAACCGTGGGCCGGTGGCGTTCAGCGCGGACGATGACGGGTCCTTGGTCGCGCGTCGTGGCGGTGGTGGGTTGGTCAGCGGTCTGCACGCGGTGGTGGGCGAGGATGCCGCGTCCGGCGGCGGAGATACCGCCGGGGATACCGCCGGTGGCGGCGGGCTGGTGTGGGTGTGCGCGGCGCTGAGCGAAGCCGACCGGCGGGCCACCCGGCTGGCCCCGGACGGCCGGCTCGATCTCGCTGGCCACGACACCGGCGGTACCGCGGTGTGCATGCTCGATGTGGACCGGGTCGTGTTCGAGCGGGCGTACAACGCGGTCGCCAACCGTACGCTCTGGTTCATCCTGCATCTTCTGTACGCCCCGGCCTCCCAGCCGTCCTTCGGGTCGGTGTTCCAGCAGGACTGGCTGGCCTACGAGAGCTACAACACGCTGTTCGCCGAGGCACTGGCGCGTGAGGCGGCGCCTGGCGCGGCCGTACTGATCCAGGACTACCATCTGACCCTCGCGCCCGCGCAGCTGCGTCGGCTGCGGCCAGATCTACGGATCGCCCATTTCAGTCACACCCCGTGGCCGCCACCCGAGTACTTCCGGATGTTGCCGGACAGCGTCGCCAGCGCGGTCGTCGAAGGCCTGCTCGGCGCTGATCATCTTGGTTTTCTGACCGCGGCGTGGGCCGAGGCGTTCTGCCGCTGTGCCCAGGCAACGCTCGGCGCTGACATCGCCGTTGACCGGGCTGCCGAGATCGACCGTGGCGACACCGCGGGCCAGGGCAACACCGCGGGCCAGACCGGTGGGATGACCGATGGCACCGGCCAGCCGCGGCTGCGCTACCGCGGTCGGGCCGTCCGGATCGGTGTCCACCCGCTCGGAGTCGACAGCGCCGCCCTGGTACGGCGCGCCCGCGGGCATGATGTCGCGGCCCGCGCCGCCGAGATGCGGGAACTGACTGCGGGCCGTCGCGTGATCGTGCGGGTGGATCGGACCGAGCTGTCGAAGAACATCGTCCGCGGGCTGGAAGCGTACCGGGAACTGCTGCGTGAACATCCACGCTGGCATGGTCAGGTGATGCACATCGTCTGTGCCTACCCGTCACGTCATGATCTTCCTGAGTACCGCGAGTACACGGCTGCCGTGCAGCGGATCGTGGAGGAGATCGAGGACGAGTTCGCGACCGCTTCGTGGTCGCCGGTCCGGCTCGAGGTCAACGACGACTACCCGCGGTCACTGGCCGCCTTGTCACTCGCTGATGTCCTGGTGGTGAATCCAATCCGGGATGGTATGAACCTGGTCGCGAAGGAAGGCGCGGTGCTGTCGAGGTCCGGAGCCGCGCTGGTGCTCTCCCGCGAGGCGGGAGCCTGCGCGGAGATGGCAGCCGACGCGCTGGTGGTGAATCCCTTCGACGTGGGTGAGACCGCCGCCGCCATCCACACCGCGTTGCTGATGACCGCTGACGAGCGCCGCCGCCGATGCGAGCGGCTCGCCGCCGTCGCCGGCCGGCTTCCCCCGCGCAGGTGGTTTCGCGACCAGCTCGACGCCCTGCTCGCCTGACGGTCGGGAAAGCCCCGCGACCAGGCTCTCAGGAGAGGCGGTCGGCGAGGAGCCGCAGCAGCGCGACCACCCCCTCCGGGCCCGGAACGACGAGATCTGCCTGTTCCCGCAACCGGGCTGGCACCTCCGGGCCGTCACTGCACACGGTCAGCCCCGGGATACCGGTGGCCCGCAGCTCGTCGACCGCGTCGAAGGCTGGCAGATCGCCGAGGTCGTCACCGGCGAACAAGACCGAGCGGGCACCCAGCTCCGTCACCCGGTCGCGTAGCGTGCGGCCTTTGTCGTGGCCGGGCGGACGCAGCTCCAGAACCCGTTTGCCGGGCGCCGCCTCCAGCCCGTGGTCTCTGGCAAGGCTGGTCAGCGCGGGTGTGAGAGCCGCCAGCGAGGCGTCCGGGTCAGAGGTGCGGCGCACATGCACGACGAGCGCGTGCCCCTTGTCCTCTACGACAGTGCCGGCTGGGGCGTCCTCAAGCAGCTGCGGCAGGGCGGCCCTGACAGCCGTGACCCCGGGCAGTGGGTCGGGGCTCGTGATCTGATTGGTAGCGGCGTCCCAGCGTTCCAGCCCGTACTGGCCGAGGATGACCATTGAGTCGAGCCCCGGTTCTTCGCTGAACCGGGCGAGTTCGAGCAGCGCGCTGACCGGCCGTCCGGTGATGATGGCGACCGATCCGACCTGCTGGGCTATCCGTGCCAGCGCGGCCAGAGCACCCGGTACCGGAACAGCGTCCGACGGGCGGGCGACGATCGGCGCGAGAGTGCCGTCGTAGTCCAGCGAGATCAGCGCGTGGCGTGGGTCGGTGAGGAGGGCCGCGAGCCCCGCGCCGCCGGCCAGCGTCCGCGGCGCTGTGGCGATCGGGCCGGAACCGGATGTGGAAGTCATGAGGTCAGGTCCGTCACTTGTTCTCTCAGGGCCTCCGGTCGCGCGCGAAAACCCATGGTCGCGCGGCCTTCAGCCAGCTTGTTCACGCAGGGCCGCCGACGTCGCACACGGCAGGGTGATGATCACACGACCGTTGGCGGGTCAGGGTGCGGTTGGTGAAAAATCCTTGGTTATGACAAGGATGAGTGGGTCATCCGCGATGAAGTTCTTGTTCTTCGGTTTCGCCTGCTTCACGTCCGGGATGAGGTCCAGCACGGTCTGGGCCGCGTCCAGGTGCCCCTCGTCGTAGAACACGGTCGGGATCTCGACGTTGTATGTCGACTGGTAGTTGCCGGTCCGCGTCACCGTGAAGCCGGCGGCCTCCAGCCGTGCTCGGGCGGCCTCCGCCAGCCCCTTCTCCCTGGAGTTGTTCAGGATCACGATCGGGGCGAAGACGTGTTGCGGCGTGCTGGCCGGGGCGGCCGCGGCAGCGGCGACGGGTGGCTGAGATATGACTTTTGGCGATGGTCTAGTGCCCGCCGCGGCTGGCGGCGAGGTTACCGCCCGGGTCATCGCGGTCCCGGCGGCAGATGGCCCGCTCATCACCGGCGGATGCGTGGCGGTGGCCGCTGTCGCCGCCACGCGAGATTTCTCCGCGGTCGGGTCGTTCACCAGGTTGACGACAAGAATGCAGCCGAGTACGGCCAGCACGGCGATGCTGCCGGCCGCGATGGCGTGCAGCCGATCACCGCGACGCAGTCGGGGCGGCCGTGGCGGGCTGGGCGACGCGACAGTGGTATCGGTCATGGCGGATGCTCACATCTCAGCGGGGTCGAGGCGGGCGGTACCGCCGGCGCGCGCCCGTCGGCGTGTCGCTCGCAACCTGCGTAGCCGCTTGACCAACATGGGGTCGGTGACGAGGGCGGCGGGGGAGTCGATCAGAGCGTTCAGTATCTGGTAGTAGCGGGTTGCCGAGATTGCGAACTCGGCGCGGATCGCGGTCTCCTTGGCGCCCGCGTAGCGCCACCAGTGCCGCTCGAATTCCAGGATCCGCCGCTGCCGGTCGCTCAAAGCGGACACCTCATCGCGTTCAGTGTTCGACTGCGCGGTGCGGCTGGAGGCCGGTGAGTCGCCGCAACCCCCAGCCTCGGTGGCTCGCGGGCCGGCGGCCTGTGGCTCAGCTGCCTGCGGCTCGGTGGTCCGCAGTTCGACGGGATGCGGCGGCGGGCCGAAGGTTTCGGCCTCCGTTGCCAGGACGTGGGCGGCTTCCACGGCGATGGCCTCCTCCAGACGGGACGGGATCCGCGAATCACAGGGTTGTGGTTCGCCGCCCACTATTTCAGAGGATGGGTCCGACAACTTCGGCCGAGCCGGCCGACACGCGGGATCAGCCGGCCGACACACGGGATCAGATCACTGATGGCTCGCTGTTGAGCTTGCCGGCGACGCTTCCTACTCTCGGGGAGTGCCCCGTCGCTTCGTCCGTACCACCGAGGACTTCGAGTGCCTTGTCTGCCGGACACCGGTCCGCGGGAACGGCTATACCAACCACTGCCCGTGCTGCCTGTGGTCTCGGCATGTGGATGTCAACCCTGGTGACCGGGCGGCGGGGTGCCACGGCGCGATGCGCCCGGTCGCGGTGGAGACCGGTCCGCATGACATCGTCCTGACTCACCGCTGTGAGACGTGCGGCCACCAACGACGGAACAGGACATCCCCGGCGGACGACATCGATATGATCATCGAGGTGTCGGCGGCGGGCTGGGATGGGGGTGGCGTCCCCATCCCGCCCGGTGCCCGTGAGGAGTCGGAGGGGGGTCTGCGGGGCAGCGCTGTCAGGGGTAGAGACCGCGGGTCCGGTGCGCGTCGGCGACCCGGGCGACCCCGATGATGTGCGCGGCGGTGCGCAGACTCACGTCACGTTCCGTCGCTAGCCGCGAAACCTCCCCATACGCGCGGTTCATAATGTCGCGCAGCCGGTCGCTGACCTCGTCCTCGGTCCAGAAGTAAGCCTGAATGTCCTGGACCCACTCGAAGTAGGAGACAGCGACGCCACCGCCGTTGGCGAGGATGTCCGGGACGACCACGATCGCGTTGCCCTCGAGGATCGGATCAGCGTCCGCGGATATCGGGCCGTTCGCGCCCTCTATGATTATCCGTGCCTTGACCCGGTCGGCGTTCGCGGCGGTGATGACTCCTTCCAGCGCCGCGGGCACTAACAGATCGACGTCCAGCTCGAGCAGCTCGGCATTGGTGATCGTGTCGGTTCCGGGGTATCCGACGACCGTGTCCGCGCCGCGCTGGACGCGGCGGACGAGCGCGGCTGGATTGAGCCCCTGCGGGTTGTACACACCCCCCTTGACATCGGACACCGCGACGACCCGGCAGCCGGCGTCGTGGAGGTACTGCGCCGCAAGCGCGCCGACCTTACCGAACCCCTGGACCGCGACAGTAACGTCGTACGGGTCGAGGCCGTGTTCGGCCAGCGCGGCGAAAGCCGCCAGCTGGACGCCACGGCTCGTCGCGCCGGCCCGCCCGGCTGATCCGCCGATCGACAACGGCTTACCGGTGACGACTCCGGGCGCGGTGTAGCCGGTGTGCGTCGAGTAGGTATCCATGATCCATGCCATGGTCTGCTCGTCGGTGCCCACGTCCGGCGCGGGGATGTCCTTCTCCGGCCCGATGAGCGGGACGAGCTCGGCCGCATAGCGGCGGGTCATGCGCTCCCGCTCGGCCAGGGACAGCAGCTTCGGGTCGACGGCGATGCCGCCCTTGGCACCGCCGTAGGGGATACCCATCAACGCGCACTTCCACGTCATCCACATGGCCAGGGCCTTGACCTCGTCAAGGTCGGTGGACGGATGGAAGCGGATCCCCCCCTTGGCCGGTCCGCGGGCCAGGTTGTGCTGGACCCGGTAGCCGGTAAGGACAAGCAACTGGCCATCGTCACGCATCAGGGGGACGCTGACTGTGATCGAGCGGCGCGGAGTCCGGAGCAGATCGTGCAGGCCGTCATCGAGGCCGAGGTGGTGGGCGGCGTTCTCCAACTGGATCTGTGCCGTGTCCCACGCGGACGGAGACCCGAGCATTCAGACACCTCCTTGTGTCGTGCGCGGTCCCCGCTGACCGCGCCGAGCGCCGGACCGGCAAGCCTCCGGGGCTGCGAGGCCACCGTTGCGCGTTCACCGGTGGCCAGGCGTCAGGCCCTGGATTGTAGATCCCGGCCCTCGTGACCTGTGGCAGTTGTCAGTCTGATCGCCAGGGCGATCCATGCGGCGGTCGTGGGCCGCGGTCCCTCCGGGTGTACATCGCGTTAGGTTACGCAGAGTACTCGGCTGCTGGACAATGTGTCGCAGCAAGGTTGACCAAGGCCTCTCCGAGGTACGACGGAAATCCTACCGGTGCCGATAAAGCGGCTGGAAAGTGGTCGCTTATACAAACATGGTTGCAATTTGTTGCTGATCGGAAGCTCCCGGGTGGTGCTGGGGTTCGGGCCAGGGGTCCCCGTGCGACGCCGGAGGCGTTGCACGGGGGAGGCGGTCTACCGTCCTGATCGTGCGGACGGTAGATATCCGCCCCGCAAGGGCGACACCGCGACGGTCTGGTCGGCGGTCGGGGAACGGGTCTGCGGACCATCGCCCAGGCTGCGTGGACCGCGCCCGCGGGCGGCTGGAATCGGCGCTGCGACTGTGCCGGGCCGCGTGGCTCGAGCCGTGGACGGCCCGGCAGATCTGGCTGTTCTGGCTGGTCAGCCGGCTACTTCTGATTACCTTGGCCATCGCGGTGAAGGTGCTGGGTGCGCAGCATGGTGTGTTCGGCGATGTTCGGCTCTATGACCGGTGGGGCGGTGATCTCGTCGGTGGCCGGGGCCTGCCGGTCACCGACGAACGTTGGCAGTACCCTCCCGCCGCGGCCGTCGTGCTGGCCATCCCGTCCGCGCTGGAGGCGGTGACCAGGTTCCCGTACGGCGTCGGCTTCTTCGCGATGGTTCTCGCGTCGGACGCAGCGATCACCGCCATCGTTGCCCGCCGTTCGGTGTCGGCGGCCCGGTTCTGGCTGACCGGGATCTGCGCGCTCGGCCCGGTCGCGATGGCGCGCTTCGACATGGTGCCGGCGCTGCTGACCGTTGCGGCTGTCGCGGCACTGAGTGGGCCGAGCGGAGGTGGTCGGGGACACTGGGGCAGGGCTGGCCTGGCGGTGGGTCTCGGCACCGCGGTCAAGGTGTGGCCGGTGCTGCTGTTGCTCGCGCTGGGCGCGCCGGGTTCGGGCAGACGCCTGGCCCGGTTGTCGCCCCATCCTGCCCTGTTGCGTTTGGTGGCTGGGATGGCGGGAGCGGCCGCGCTGGTCACGGGGGTGCTGTTCGCCGCCGGCTGGTGGCGGGACGCCTTCGGTTTCCTGGACGCGCAGAAGGCCCGCGGCTTGCAGGTCGAGGCTGTCGCCGCGACTCCGTTCGTCCTCGCGCACATGGTCGGGTTGCATGCCGGGCCGGCGTATGCCTGGGGGGCATTGCAGTTCGGATCCGACGCGGCGCAACTGGTGGCAACGGCCTGTTCCCTTGTGGAGGTTGTGGTCGTGCTGGCCGCGGTCGCGCGCTGGTGGCTGCCTCGGCCGTCCCGCGACCGCGAAGAATGTCGGATGGCGATCGACCCTGCGGATCGCATGCTGGCGCTCCTGCTGGTCGTGCTCGTGACAAGCCGGGTGCTCAGCCCGCAGTATCTGGTGTGGGTCCTGGCCGTCGCCGCCTGCCGCCCGCTGTTGTCCGACCAGGCCGTATCAGCCGTATCAGCGGGGCACCGTGTGGTTGACCCGCGTCGCCGGGTCACCGTCGGTCTGTTGGCCACGTGCCTGTTCTCGTTCGTGGTCTACCCGGTCCGCTATGAGGACGTCATCCAGGGCAGGGTTGTCGCGAGCCTGCTGCTGGTCGCTCGCAACGGTCTGCTTCTCATCGTCTGCTGGTACGCCGTCCGCGCCGCTTGGCCGCTGCCGTGGCGAGGGGCACGAGGATCATGGCGGTGGACGCGGCCAGCACCGTGTGTCCGGGCGGACGTGCCCGGTCCAGCAGGGTCCAGGTCGGAGCCAGCGAGGCGAGCGATGTCAGACAGAGGGTCACCGATATGAAGATCATAATTCGGCGCGGTGTGTGTGCGCTGGTTATGGCGATCATGACTGCCAGGGCTGGGATGGCCAGTGCCAGATACCAGGGATAGAGAACAGGGCTGCCCAGGGCCACGGCGATGCCGCCGACGCCGACGATGGCGATATCGTCCGGGGCTCGTCCGGCAGGCCCGTCCGTTGACGGGTTGAGCCAGGCTCGCCCCAGCAGCCATGCGACGACAGCGGCGGCCGTGAGCAACGACAGCATGCGGCAGCCGGCGAGAGCCGCGTCGGCATGGCCGCCGAGACCCAGCAGCCGCAGCGCTGGGGAGATCAGGTGGGCGAGCAGCGTGGCCGGGGCGATGCCGGTCCGCAGTGTGCCGGAGGTGGCCAGCGCCGCGATCCAGGTCGGGCCGAAGCCGGCCATGACCATGCTGGCCGCGGCCGTGGCCGTGGCCACCGCGAGGTCCAGGAGCGCGCCCGCCGCCGCGGCGGCGCTGCCCGTGGCGCGCCGCGGCGCACCGGTCCTGGCGGCTGCGTCGGAGCCGGCCATGATCTGTTCACGAAGGTGGACGAGGAGCAGCACAACGAGACCGAGGAAGGCGGTCGCCTTGACCGTACCGGCCAGGCAGGCAAGGGCGACAGCGCCGGCCCGGCTCATGGTCGGACCGATCGCGAATCCAGGTGCCCGGTCCCGTTGCCGTTGGATTTCCCAGCGGCGCCGGTGGCGGTCGAGCACGAGCGCCGTGACTGTCAGCGCGCCGGCCAACGCGTCCAGGTGCGCTCCACCGATCAGATGGATGACGGTGACCGGGTTGCAGGCGAGCAGGGCGAGTACCAGCCCGGTCCGCTGGTTGCGGGTCCGCCGGGGCAGCAGGCGGGGTGTCAGCGTCACCAGCACCACCACCGAGATCACGGCGACGAGGCGCAGCAGGAGCACAGCGCCGATCGGACCGGTGCCGAACAGTGCCGCACCGAGCGCCGCGGCCGTCTTCTCGACGAACACGGCTGTTCCCCCGTAGGGGGCATGGGTTTCGCGCCAGCGTGGATCCACGGCGGCCACGAAGGCGTCCAGGTGGGGGCCGAACGCGCGCAGCGCCGAGATGCCGTGTGTCGCCGGGTCCAGCCCGTGGCGGGCAAGCTCGCCCTGACCGGCATAGGCGTAGACGTCCCGGCTGAACAGCGGCGGGCCGAGAGCGAACGGCAGGCTCCAGGCGAACGAGGCGACAGCCAGGCGGGATGGCGCGAGGACCGCGCGGGTGGTCGCACGGATCAGGATGCACCAGGACAAACACAGCATGATTACACCGAGGGCCGCGATCGGGGCCAGCCAGCCCCGGGTGACGTCAGGCGGCGCGCTGGATGGGAGGATTCCCCACCAGGACGATGGATTGAGCGTGTCCGGGTTACGCGGACCGAGCCGGGCTTCGGCGAGGACGGTGGTAACCGCCGCGACAGTGCCCATCAGCGTCGGGCATACGGTGGGTGCATGAAACGGGCCGATACGCGAACGAAACCGCCGATTGGGTCTTCGTTGCCCCCAGCCGATGGCGCCGCCGGGGGTCCGGACCGGCGCTGACCGGGTAGTTCCGGTCAGCGGGTTCCCAGACGTTGGACAGTGGGAGGTGTCGGGTGGGTCTGCTCGGCACCATCCTGCGCGGACGCGGGTCGCACGGGCGTCGGTCCTGGGAAGGCCGGTCGCGGGACGGGCATCGTGAGGATCATCCCGCCGGGTACCCCGACGAGCGTTGTGAAACCGTGTCACGTGAAACCGCGGTACACGGAACCGCGGTATGCCGAATCGTGACAGAGCGGTCGCTGACGGGGGAAACCGGACCACCGGTGACGCGCTCCTTCCCAACGGTTTCTCTCCCGTTCCGGCGGGCGGGGGCCTCCCGGGCGAGGGCCTCCGCGGTCGGGTCCCGCTCCGTCGGGCTGGTTGGCGAGGGACCTCGGCATCGGGCGGTCCGGGGGGTTCTCGCCGCCGCATCGGCCATCGTCGAGGTGCTCCGGCGTCGACCATGGCTGATCACTATGGTGCTGTGCGGGCTGTCGTTGGCGCTTGGGCTCACCGGCCCGGACACCCCCGCTCAGGAATACCGAGTGTGGCTGTTCAAGCACGGTGGCGCCACCCTGTGGGACGATCAGTGGTACGGCGGGCATACCGTACCCGGCTACAGCGTGCTCTTCCCTCCGCTGGGTGCGCTGTTCGGGGTGCAGGTGCTGGGCTGCCTGGCCGGTGTGGCGTCCACGATGATCGCGACGCGGCTGCTGCGCGGGCCCGGCCGTGCGCACGGTCACGACCTGGCCCTGGTCTGGTTCGCGGTCGCCACAGTGGCGAACCTCGTCGTCGGGCGGATGCCGTTCGCCCTCGGGATGGCCTTCGGCGCGCTCGCGCTGCTCGGCGTGCGTGAGCGCCGGATGACGGTCGCGTGGGTGGGCGCGATCGGCTCGTCGCTCGCCTCACCGCTCGCCGGTGGGTTCGTGCTGCTGGCTGGGCTGGCCCTGGTCGGCACGCTCGACCGGCGTCGAGTGCTGCCGCTGGCCGGGGCGGCGAGCGGCATCCTCGTCGCTCTGCTGTTTCCCGAACACGGTGTGCAGCCGTTTCCGGCGCTGACGTTCCTGTCGCTGCTTGCGCTGATCGCGGCCGGGTTGGTCGTCGTCCCGAAGAAGGAGGTGGCGATCCGGCGTGGCCTGGGGCTGTGGGCTGTTTCCGCGGCTGTCTTCTTTTTCGTCCCGACACAGATCGGCGGGAACATCGCCCGGCCCGCGACCCTGCTCGCGGGCCCGGTCGCGGCGATGCTGCTGGCCCGCCGGCCACGGGTACTGCTTGTTGTCGCGATACCGTTGATCGGTTGGCAGATCGGCCCGGTGCACGGTGCGCTGGCTACCTACGGGGACGCTTCCGGCCAGGGCAGCTACTACTCCGGCCTGCTCGACTATCTTGACCATGGTCCGGTGGCGGCGGGCCGGGTGGAGGTCCCGTTCACCCGTGCGCATTGGGAGGCCTCGTTCGTCGCGCCGCACGTCCCGTTGGCCCGCGGCTGGGAACGCCAGCTCGACATGAAGTACAACTCGCTGTTCTACGACGGCACCCTCGCCCCCGACACCTACCACCAGTGGCTGCTCGAGCGCGGCGTCCGGTTCGTGGCACTGCCGGATGTGGAACTGGATGCCTCCGCCGTCGAGGAGGCGAAGCTGCTCGCGGCCGGGCAGCCCTACCTGGAGCTCGCGTGGTCGGACGCGCACTGGAAGGTCTGGCTGGTCGCCGATGCGCCCGGCCTCGTGCGGGGGCCGGCGAGCCTGACCGAGCTCGGGGTCAGCTCACTCGCGGTGGACTTCTCCGCACCCGGGATGGCGACCGTCCTCGTCCACTTCACGCCGTACTGGCAACTGGATGACGGCCACGAGGCCTGCGTGTTCCAGGCCGCGGACGGCTGGACGGGCATCCTCACCGACTCGCCTGGGCCGGTGCGGCTGTCCGCCCGCCTGACCGTCAGCGGCCTGACCAGGGCCAGCGCCCTGGACTGCCCCGCCGACCCCCGCGTCCACTGAGTACCGGTCAGCGCCGGACGCTCGTCGGGGGTCGGGTCAGGTCTGGACCAGCCGGATTCCGTCGCCGGACTTGAGGAATCCGCGCCCGCGGGTCGGCCGGCTTGCGCCGTAGTCGAAGGTCTCGTTGGTGACCCGGTCGGGTGCGGACACGTCTGGCGCGAGGGCGAATCTCGGCCAGCCGGGTCGCTCTCTTGCGATCTTGTAAGTGGTCGTCTCGTACTCGGCGGACAGGAGTCGGTCAAGCCGGTCCGCAACCACGATCCGTAGCTGTGGGAACTTCTCCGTGAGTAGCACGTTCAGCGACTTACCGATGTCGCTGATGTCGTCGACGAGTAACAGAGCGGGGCGTTGCTCGCCACGTATGGTCTCCACCAAATGGCGCGCGGATAGCTCATCGTCGGCGACCCCGTCAAGGAACGAGCAGGTCCGCAGCGGTGACGACGCTGTGGGCGCGACGGCGTACACAGCGGCTGTGTCCGTCCAGCGCCGGCGGGTCAGCTCCGCGATCCGGCTCAGGAGCGTGCTCTTACCGCTGCGGGCAGGTCCGTAGACGAGCAGCGCCTCTCCCTCCGCCAGTTCGATCGAGACGGGTTCGAGCAGCCCCTGCGGCGACACAGCGAGCCCCAGGAGCAACCGCCACGGTGACATGTCCGGGCCTGGTCCACTGAGCAGGGCGGCACCGTCGATCTTCTCGGGCAGCGTCGGGATGCTCGGCGGTCCCGCCGACCATGGAGCAATCCATCCGTTTCCGCCAGCCAGGCGCTGTACCGCCTTCTCGGTGCCGTCGGCGGGCATGGCCACCTGTACCTCGAGCCCGGCGTCGCCGGTGGCGGCGCCGACGGTCCAGACGCCGCGGCCCGGTGTCGGCTTGGGTGCGACCCGCCGGCGCAGCCCCATCTCCACGTAGGTGTTCAGGTCGGCGAGCTGAAGCAGGAGGCGTTGGGACACCTTCGAAGTGATCTCGTTGGGCACCCGGCCACCGAGGACGGAGGCTGCGGTGTGGATGCCGGCCGCGGGGCCGCGGGCGAAGACGGCGAGGAAGTCCTCCGCGAGCCGTCGGCTCGCGCGGCTGCGTGTCTGCTGCTCGTAATGGGTGAGGAAGGCCCCGAGGTCGTCGACGAGAAGCAGTATCCGGGCCGGCGGGGCGCCGTCCGGTGTCCGTCCGGCCGCCTCACCGCCACGGGACCGCGCATCCATCGTGCTCCGCAGGTAAGCGAGCAGGTTGGCGTGGCGTTCCGGGTCGTCCGCGGCAAGCACGTTGCCCGCGCAGTGGGGCAGGTCGGCCAGCGGGTGTAGGTGCCCACCGCCGAAGTCGAGGGCGAACAGGTGGAACTCGTGCGGACCGAGCGCGCTGGCCTGCGCCAGGGCGAGCGAGGTGAGTGTGGTAGACGTCCCACTACCCATCACCCCATATACCAGGAGGTTGCCACGGGCGGTGTCCCAGGAGACCGGTGGCTGCTTGGCGTTCTCGGTACCCTCCGGGTCGTCGCCACGGGCGAAGACGACCGCGCAGGGGCCTGGAGCCGGGCCGTGCGCCACCGTCTCGGCGAGGTCGTCGAACGTCAACATCGTGGGCAGCGGGTCCGGCCAGACCTTTCGGATGGCCGGCCGCCGGCCCCCGTCGCGGTCCTGGTCGGCGAGGATGATCCCGGCGATCAGCGCTGACAGTTCTGTCGGTTCTGTCGCCGGGTGAGTGGCCGCCTCCGGGGATGCGGCCGGGGATACCGCCACCTCGGCCGGTGCGTGGTCGAAGTCCGCCCACCACCGTGGGCTCCGAAAGGCGTCAAGATCCGGTAACCACTGCAAGTCCTCGACCTCCTGCGTCCCGGCCAGGCGGAACCGCGCGAGGTCGAGGCTCTCCTCCCGGGTCGGGTCGATCGGCCCGGTCACCAGGCCGGCCTGGAACGGTCGAACCACGCCAGCTCCGAGCCGGGCGAGGGCACGGCCGGGGTGGCGGAACAGCGCGGCGTCCGGGACGTCGATGAGGCGGACGGAGTCCTCCTCATCCTCGACCCGCAGGGTGATCCGTAGCCGGGTGTTGCGCTTGATCTCGTCATAGTTGCGGATGGACGTCGGGCTCTGCGTGGCGAACAGCAGGTGCACGCCGAGCGAGCGGCCTCGCTTCGTGACGTCGATGATGCTCCCGAGCAGATCGGGAAGTTCGTCCGCGAGGATCTGGAATTCGTCGATGATGACGACGAGTCGCGGCAGCGGCACCTTCAGCTGTTCGATTTTCTGGACGTCATGCCGCAGGAGCAGCTCCTCTCGGTGGGTGAGCTCTGCCTTGAGGTAGCGCAACGCACGTTCGGCCTCGCTGAGGTCGGTCTCGCCGACCAGGCCGACGCAGTGTGGCAGCGCCTCCAGTTCCTGCAGCGACGTCTTGCCCTTGAAGTCGAACAGCCCGAACACCACATGGTCGGGGTCATAGCGCAGCGCGAGTGCCGCGACGATGGTCAGCAACAGTTCACTCTTGCCGGAGTTGGTCGTCCCGCCGATGAGGCCGTGCGGGCCGTGGCGGACGATGTCGAGCGCGAACGGGCCGGTCTCGTCCATGCCGATCGTCGCGGGAAGCTCGGTGCGGTCGGTGTTGGCCGCCCATCCTCGGCGGATCTTCGCGGCGAGCGCGTCGACCGGCGAGCTGAGGTCCACCTCGGCAGCTGCCAGTGCGGACAGCCGGACCAGCTCGGGTAGCGGGGGTTGGCGGAGCTCGACCAGCGGGTCGTCCAACCGGGCCAGTCCCCGGGCACAGTCGGCCGCGGCTCCCGCATCGACCCGCGTGAGCAGGACCCGGACCGATTCGCCGGTGTCGACGTCGGTCTGCCTCCCGGTGACACCGGCCGGGTCGACATCGATGAGCGTGGTGGTGAGGTCCGGCGGGGGCCCGCCGACGACGAGGGCCGCGGCCGACGTACCGACCGCCCGCCGCAACGGGCGGCTGGACCCGGGGCGCAGCCCGGCGCCGTCGACGATCACCAGCGTCCGACGGGCCTCGTCGGGGTCCGTCCGGTCAGTGCGCTTCCCGCCGGCGCGGCGGCCGGCCGGGATGGTGTCGATCAGGGTTTCGACAGCCTCGTCCAGATCGGCCGGGCCGTCGATCATCCGCACCGCGATCTCGCCGGTCGCCTCGTCGCGCAGGTGCGGGAGCCACTTCGCCCAGTCCCAGTCATCGATGCTCGAGCGGTCCACGAGCAGTGCCAGCCGGACGTGCGCGGGGCCCTGTGCGGTGACTACCTGGCATACCAGTGCCCGGACGGTGTCGAGGACGTACGCGCGCGAGCCGGTGACGGTGACTACCGCACCCCGGTTGAGCCCGACGGTCAGCGGGACGGAGTCGATGGTCGAGGTCCGGGCGAGGATGTCGCCCACATCGTCGGGCGGCGCTCCAGCGCGGTCGAGCTGCGGGCGCCACCACGACCGGCCGACCGCGGCGAAAGTGGCGAGGAAGTCGTCATCGGTGGGGTGGCGCGTCCACAGCTTCGCGGCCGCCCGGGCCGGCCATTCGCAGCAGTCCGGTGGCGACGGCGTCAGCGCCCAACGGCGGTGGAACTCGTCCTGACCGGCCGCACCGAGCGCCCGCTCGAATGCGGCCAGCGCATTCCTGCGGTCGGTTCCCTGCGCCCGCTGTTGCCTCCCGCGTCTGATCCGGCTTTCCACGAAGGTGCCCAGGGCGATGAAGACGGTGAGCAGCGAGATGAGCGCATAGCTGACGTTCCTGGTCGTCGCGTAGATCCCCCCGGCGAACAACAGAGGGGCGAACAGCATGGCGAAGTTGAACGGCGAGGTGTATGCGGAGTCCCGCGGATTCTCCGGCACCCGTAGGGGCGCCGATGCCGGCGGGGGAGCGTCCCGGTGCCGGCGGTGGAATGTCACCCGTGTCCGCCCGTCGGCGGGTGGGAGATCCGCCGTGCCGCGGGCGGCCGAGGAATGCTGGATGAGTTGTGACACCGCGTATGGGGTGGCGAAGACCGCTCCGGGGCCCACCTCGATCGTGCTGGTGGCACCGCGCGCCGCCGGGCCAGCCGGTTTCCGCCCTCGGCTGCGCCGGGGCTGGCGCAGACCAGCCGCCGGTGTGGGCGAACCGGTCGGGACGTCGGTGCGTACCGCGCCGCCGACCGACAGGGTCACGTCCGGCAGTACGGTGACGCGTACGCCGTCTGGGGAGACTGAGAGCAGGGCGATCGCGTCTGCGTCGGCGCGGGCGGTCGGCACTAGGCCGTCGATTGGATCCGCCCGCAACGCGTGGTCGCCGAACGGCAGCCGGCCGCGCACGCCCGCCCCAACGCCGGCGACGCCAGCGAGATCCCAACCACCTCGGGGTCGTTCCGGCAGCCGGGTGCGCTCCGTCTCCTCCCTGGTCGCCGGGGCGATCAGGGAGCCGTCGAACACCGGGGTCCGCCCGAGCCGCCGTTCGGGTTCGATGGGGATGCTGTCGATGACCAGGCCGTGGCGGTCGGCCGGGCCGAACAGCCTTTCGGCCAGCTCACCCGCGGTCGCAGCCGATCCGAATGTCACCTCCAGGTCGACCGCCCTGCCGGCCCGCACCACCCGAACCCGAACGTTCACGTTTATTCACTCCCGCTGCGAGAAACTCCGGCCGCTCGCCGCCGGGCCGGCCATTCCACTATTCGACGTCCTCGAAGTCACGACCCTCGCAGAGCACGTTGATCGCCTCTTCGCCGGATGGCGCCACCCGGAAGAGCAGATCGTCGACTCCAGCGAAGACTTCCCCCTTTTCGGTCATCAGGAGCGTCAGGTACCCGGATCTGGCCTCGCCGATCGGGCACATTGCCTCGCCGATCTTCTCTTCCCAGAAGTGCACGTTCTCCGAAAAAACGTCGGTCGCCGCGCGGGCCGCGTCGAAGTGACAGTTCTCCACCGCTGTCGGGACTCGTTGGTGGACGTAGGTGAGTTCCAGGTCGCCGAACCGTTGGAGGAAATCGAGCGCCGCTTTGTTCGTACGATGACCTTCAGCCCGGAACTGCTGCCGGAACGGTTCCGTGTTAACGTCGCGGTCCTCCCGCCAGCCAGCCTCGCGGAGGCGGTCCAGGGTTTTCGATGAGAAGAGGCCGCTGGTCACGGCAATATCTCCTTTGCTCCCTGCAGCGATATCTGACAGTTTGGGCAGGCCGGCATGGACGCTCCGGTGCTGACTCGTGCCGCCGCATATTGTATGTCCTCCATCCGGGCGCCATCACTAAGCGCGTCGTTGACCGCCTTGAATTCCGCACAGTTCTGGGGCTGCCACTCCTTGAGCGACGGATTAGGCATCTGCCGTTGCAGCACGGGGTCGAATTCCGTGGGCCACGGCTTACCGCTGTTATTGAAGTAGACCTGCCCGGTCCTGGTGTCCACGGCCACGCCCGCCATGGTCGGCCTTCGGCCGGTAGCGGCAGATCTGATGTCGTCCGCGTGGGTGCGCGCCAGCCCTGGAACGTCCGGAGCGCCGTCCTGCACGATACCGTTGGCGTCCGCTGTGAATCGCGCCTTACCGGCGGCCGCAAACGCGTCATCGGCTTGGCTATGCAAACGCGCCGGGCGTATCTTGCCGGGGCTGCCACCGAGAAGCCCGCCAGTGACGGCGCTGGCAACGACGGAGCCTGTATTGAGGCTGCCTGGGTGGTTCAGCTGCTGCCCGATGACGTCCTCGGCAGCGCCCCTGACGGCTGCAGAGCCGGCCTCGGCGGCGAGCGGGCCGAAACGAGCCAGCGCGGGGCCGGTCGCTTTGCCGATGAGGCCGCCCAGCGGTCCGCCGATCCCACCCATCACGCCGCCGATCGCGACCTGTCGGGGGTCGAAGTTCCCGGTCGCCAGCCCGATCCCGCCGGACACCGCGGCGCCGATGAGGATGCCGGCGCCGACCGCCTGCCCGCCCGGGACGAACATGAGCCCGACGCCGACCGCGACGACCCCGACCGCGGCAAGCGTCCCCCATGGATCCTCCTTGACGGCATCCCACGCCCGACCGAAGCTTCCCTTGCGTTCCTGATCCTGATGGGCCTGGAACTCGGCGTCGGTGAGCGGGCGTTGGCCGGTCGGATCCAGAAAGCCCACCGGGTCGTTCCAGGCGTAGTGGTAGGGGTTGCCCGCGCAGGGCATGCCCGGAACGTGGGGGAGCGGGTCCGGTGACAGGAAGGACCGGGTCGCAGGGTCGAGCACCCTGTCCCGCTGCCAGACCAGATCGCCGACCATCAACTCGCCCCGGAACCCGGGGAAGGCGGCCGGGGATGCGGTCGCGCCGTCCAGCGCAACGCCCCACGGGTCGAAGGTGCCCAGGGAGCCCTGGCCGTCGGTCTCCCACCAGCCAGTGCCCTGCGCCGTCGCCGCGTTCAACCCGGTTCGTTCTCCTGGTCCGGCGTTCGCCCCGCCCAGGGATACCGCCGCGATCGCCGCGCCGATCCAGCTGAACGCGGTTTCGTCCACGGCCCGCGCCTGGCCGGGCCAGGACAGCGGATCCCACCGGATCGGCGCGTCGTCGACCTGTATCGGATCGCCGCCGCCGTCACAGATCAACCGGTGATCCGTCCGCAGACCCAAACGGTCGGTGCGGACGACCGATTCCAGCCGGCCGATCCGATCCCAGCTGTAGGTCGTGGCTGTGCCGTCGTCTGCGTCTTGGCCCGTCCGGCGGCCCGCCGCGTCATAGCGGAACCGGCTCGAGGTCCCGTCCGGTCGGCGCAGGTCGGTGAGCTGGCCGGCGGCGTCGTACCGGCAGGCCGTCACGCCGGCCGGGCCACGCTCGGCAATCCGGCGACCGGCCGCGTCCCAGCTGATCTCCTGCGTTCCCCACGGACCTTCGGCGCGGATCAGTTGACCGGCCGCGTCATAGCCGTATCGCAGCTCGGCCGGGCCACCCGCAGCCGGGCCACGCACGGCGCGGACGACCCGGCCGGCGGCATCGTGTTCCCGGCTCTCCCCGGCGGTCCACAGCTCCCCGTCGGGGTGGCGGGGCACGGCGCGTACGCCGAGTTCCGGATGGCTGACCGAGACCAGCAGGCCGTCGTCGTCGTAACCGAACCGGAACGGCTCCGCGCCGCCCGATCCCGTGGCCACGCACCGGCCGTCATCGTCGTAGTCCCACGTCAGGGTGCCAGCGGGTGTCGTCCGGGAAACCAGCTGGCCCGCCTGGTCGTAGGTGAGGGCCACGTCCCGGCCGTCCTCGTGTGCCGCGACGAGCCGGCCAGCCTGGTCGTAGGAGTACCCCACCCGCGGGGAGCCGTCGCCGAGCGCCCCGATGCCGGTGACCTGGCCGCACGCATCACGCCACCACCGCTGGCCCGTTCCGTCTGCATAGCGCCGGCCGACGACCCGGCCCGCGGGGTCGCGCGCGAGCGATGTCGTGCGCGCCAGCGGGTCGGTGTGGGCGGTGAGCCGCCCCACCTCGTCGTAGCGCTGGCTCCATCGCCCGCCGAGAGGGTCCGTCCACCCAGCGAGCCGGCCTCGGGAGTCGTGGCGGTAGTGGGTGGTGGCGCCGAGCGGATCCACGGCGTGGACCAGCGCGCCGCGGGCGTCATAGCTGAAGGTACGGGTCGCCCCGTCCGCGCCGGTGACCCGTGCAGGCAGCCCGAGCGGGTTGTACTCGAAGTGGACGCGCCGGCCGGCCGGGTCGGTGGTCGTCTCCACCTCGCCGGCCGGGTTGTAGGTCATCCGGGTGACCCGCTCCGAGGGCGAGGTCACCGATGTCACCCGGCCGCAGCCGTCCAGGCCGAGGCGCACCCGGCGACCGGACGGGTGCTGAATCTCGACCAGTCGGCCAGCCCGGTCGTAGCCGTACGAGGTCGTGCGACTGCCCGGCGATGTGACCGAGCTCAGCCGGCCGGCGGGCGTCCAGACGATGGCGGTACGCCTACCCGCCGGGTCGATGACCCCGACGACACGGTGCCGTGCGTCGTGCTCGTACCGGGTTGCCCTGCCCGCGGGGTCCGTCTCGGCGATCACATTGCCGACTTGATCGTAGTCCCGGCGCCAGCTGCGTCCGTCCGGCGCGGTCGCTAGGACGACGCGTCCGGCGGCGTCGTGGCGTCGATTCCAGCTGTTGCCCTGGCTGTCGGTCTCGGCGACGAGCCGTCCCTCAGCGTCGAAGTCCGCAAGCGTGGTGGCGCCGGCCGGATCCGTTGTGATGACCGGGCGGGACAGCGCGTCATAGCCGAAGCGGTACTTCTGGCCGTCCGGCGCCACCACCAGGGTCGTGTTGCCGAACTGGTCGTAGTCGAACGCGACCCGCGAGCCGAGCGGGTCCCCGACGTCGGCGAGGCGTCCGTGCACACCATAGGTCGAGCGCCAGATCCCGCCGGCCGGGTCCGTGTGGCGGCTGACCCGGCCGGCGGCGGTGTAGGTGAACTGGCGGGTCCGGCCGGCCGGGGCGTGCTCGACGACGACGTTCCCGGTCGCGTCGGTCTCCCATCGGGTTTCCACACCGCCGGCGTCGACGATCGCGACCAGTGTCCCGGCGGCGTCGTAGCGCAGCTCGGTGCGTACCCCTTCGGCACCGCGGACGCCGGTGAGCTGGCCATCGCCGTCCCAGCGCAGATGTGTCGACACACCGTCCGGGTCGACGATGCAGTTCGGGAGATCCTCGGCGCTGACCGTGATTCGGGTGACCGCCCCGACGGGGTCGATGATTTCGACGGGCGTCCGCTGCGTGCCCGCGTAGGACCAGCGGGTGACCGCACCGCCCGAATCGGTGTGGCTGACTAGCCGGCGCAGCTCGTCCCATTCCCGCTGTTCGGTGACGTCGCCCGGCCCGCTCCGCTGGGCCAGGTTGCCGTCGGCATCGTGGGACATCCGCCACTGCCCGCCCGACCTCGTCCGTACGCCGGTCAGTCTGCCGGCGGCGTCGAACGACCGCCGCAGCGTCGCGGACCGGCCGTCGGTGACCGCGACGAGCCGGCCGGCCGCGTCATGCTGGTAGAGGTTGGCCGCGCCGCCCGCCTCATCGGTGACAACGGTGAGGCGGCCTTCCTCATAGGAGTAGGTCGTGCTCCGGCCGTCCGGGGAGAGCTGGCGCAGGACCCGGCCGGCGGGGTCGTAGGTGTTACGGGCCTCGACGACCCCGTCTGCGTCGGTGACGGCCAGCACCAGACCGGATGACACCTCGTAGTGCCGCGGCCCGCGCGGGGTACCCACCGCACCGACCAGATCACCTTCATCGTCGTAGGCGTAACGTACCTCGCGGCCGTCCGAGGACGTCACCGCGGCGATCCGGCCGCGGTCGTCGGCGCCCACCGTGTCGTCCCACCGGACGGTCACCGACCGGCCCGAGCCCGGGTGGGTGAGCCTGGTCAGCCGTGGACCGGCCCAGCTCAGCCGGGCCTCGGTGCCGTCCGCTTCGACGTGGACCGGCCTGCCGGCACTGTCGTACCACCAGGTCTCCCCACCGCGTGCGCTGCCGCCGTGCCGCTCGAGACGGAATCCGTCGGTGGTGGCCGTAAGAACCGCGTCGAGCAGTGGCATCGCCGTGGCCGCGCCGGGTGCGGGACGTGGCAGCGTCGACTCGGCTCCGTCCAGCCCGCACCACCGCAGCACGTCGGTGGACACCACCAGTGCGGTGTCCGCCCAGGAACTCCAGCCGCGGCCGTGCGCGCCTTCGGAGCCACGCGAGCGGGAGTTGTACGTCCGCCGCCAGCCGATCAGGCCGGCGCGTGCGGGCAACGGCAGGTCCAGTTCGGACTCGACGAAGTTCCCGTTCGCCGTACACACCGGGTCGTCGGCCCATCCGCTGTCCGCCGGCCTGCCCCGGACCTCTGGCGCATCGATCGTGATGACGGTCTTCGGCAGGTCACCGACACCGCGTTTGCGCAGCTCCGAGGCGATGGCGTTGTCGTCGACGACAACCGCGCCGTTACTGGTGAGCGATCCCGTGTCCGCGTCGAGGAATGCCTGCCGCACGCCTGCGACAAAGATCTCCCGGTCGTGGGCCTGGCTGAGATGAGTGTCGAAGGCACGCCACAGGCCGTGTTCGGGCAAGGGATAATCGCGGAGTCCCGGGGTGACCTGGTGATAGGTCGCCCGTACCCCGGCGGTCGTCGCGGCAAGGTCGTCGCGGGCCGTTGCGGCCTGGTCGACGAACGCTTTCAGGTCCTCCGGGTCAGCCGCGCTGGTCGCCATCCCTCGTTGTTCCCTTCGGCTGTGGTCCTGGCTGGTGTTGCTGCAACTGTCTCTGCCGCTGCCGTACGCTCGGCTGACGTGTCTGCGGCTCTCGGGGGTTCGTCGTGGGAATTCATGCGGGACAGCATGTCGTCTTCGACTTTGACGGAGCGCTGGAGCTGGCCCGGCAGCTGTGGCGGCTGGCCGACGACACCGAACGGCAAGAGGGCGTCCGGGTGACCGCCGCCCGCACCGCCCTCGCGGATTGGCAGGGCGGTTACGCCGTCGACTTTGCCGAAAGCATGAACGCTGAGACCACAAGCGCTTCGACCGTGGCCGCGCACCTGCGCAATGACGCCCGCATCCTCGCCCAGCAGTGGGTGCGGGCCATGGATGAAGAGGGCCGGGTGCGGCATGCGGAGCATGTCGAGCGTCTCAAGGCGCAACGTAGCCTGTGGGAGCATGTCGAGGACTTTTTCATCGGCGATGACCACGACTACGGCAACCTGCCCGCCACGCCCCTCGAGCCGCAGCCGCCGTTGTTCGATCCGACCGCGGTCCTGCCGCATTATCAGTAACTTTCAGTTGCCGCCAGCTGTCATGATATCGATATTAATCTTCGAGATCTGCTGACGGAGCTGCTCAAGTTCGGTGAGCGCCTTGTCGAGCGCGGCTTTTGTGTCAGGCCACACGCTGGAGCGGAACTGGATGGCGAGCTGGCCGTCCCAGTTGTTTGGGTCGCTCAGGAGCTGACCTTCCTTCGCGAGGTTCCCGATCTCCTGCTGGAGCCCGCTATTGATAATCGTCTGCATGCGAGTGACCGCGTCGCGTGCCGCGTCGGATGACACAACCCTTGCCATGAAGATTCCCCCTGCGTGCGCTGTGGGGCTCGGTGTCAGCTGGCAGACACAGTCGCCCGTCGATACTGAACGAATATTCTCGTTTTGAGGTCGTGCAGTCTGATTCTAGCCGTGTTGCCAGCGGATGTCGCCGACGACTGACGGCTCCCGTCATCCCTGCGGGGTCCGGCCGGATCGCAGGACCTCCTCGGCCGCCGTTCGTGCGGTGCCTTTCAGGTCCTCGCCGGCGGTCGGTCTCAGCACAACGGCCACGGCGACGGCGTGCGTCCCAGGCTGCGCGCTGGCCGGTACGAAGCCGACAGCCCAGGACGCTTCGTTGGAGCCATTGCTGCCGCCGAACTGGGCGAGTGCGAGATCCTTCCGGTCGTCCTGTGATCCTTTCATCGCATCCATGATTTCGCCTGCGACGATGTGGTCGATCCGAGCATTCTCCTGGTGACAGGACTTCGCAAAGCCGGGAGTGAACTGGGGGCAGCTGACAGGCTTATCGGTCCTGGCCCACGAGGCGAGGACAGCGGTGAAGATCGCGGCCTCGATGGCGGTGCTCCTGAGCGGACCCACGCTTTCAGCCTCGCTGGCGGCACAAAGACCCGTGGCTCCGAAGAAGGACGGCTCAGTGGAGATTTCACCGATCGTCAGTTTTCCGCTCGAGAGGGAGGCCAGTGGGCAGATGAACTCCTTGAAGGTCGAGGCCATCCTCGTGAGGTCGCGAGTTGGTATGTCGCACAGGCCGTGCACCACCGCGTCCATGAGGGGGCTCCTGCAATTCGGTGGCAGACTGTATTTGCCGAGGTCGTCCTTTGAGAACCCGGTGAGTGCGGCCAAGCCGGCGAGGCCGTATACCGGGAACAAGGTCTGTGTCGTCGATACGTGATCGCTGGCGGTGGCAGCGATCACATTGCCGGAATTAAGATCGATCGCGACTATGGCGCCTTCGTGCGTGCCCAATGCCTTGTGTGCGACCTGTTGGACGGCTTGGCTGAGCGTGACTGCGACCTTGTAGGGCGTTGTGCGTTTGGTGAAGGTTTTAGCGACCGCTTCGGCGAAGGGCCCGGGTACCGAGGCGGAGAGGAGAGGATGACCGTCCCGCAGCGTTACAGTCCCGATTGTCTTTCCGTCGGCCGCTACCACCTCATAGGTGGTAGCGGCCTGTTGGACGTGATAGAAGCCCACTGACACGATCAAGGATATGGTCAGACTGCCCACGATGATGCCTGGAGGCCGCGGTTGGGCCCGTTCTGGTATACCGGCTTGCACTCCCACGCCTGTGATGAACCCGATCACGGCGAGGGCGAGGACGAAGGAGGTTCCGTCGGCGGACAGCAGCGGCATGCTGACCCCGAAGGCGAAGCCGGTGAAGAACGCGATGATCGGGAGAATGCAGGCGGCAGTGAACATGGCCGTCAGGCCGAGCCCGAGGTCCCCGCCGAGAGTCCCGGCGGCTCGCCGTGCGCAGTAGAACAGCCACAGGATGAGGGCGGCGAGGAAGGCGAGCGTGAGGACACCACTGATCAATCCGTATTGTTCTATGACGCCGACCAGCCCGAGCTCATGGCGTACCCAGCGGGCGGTCTCAAGCCCGGGATCACCAGGGCCCACGCCCCATATTTTTCCATCGGCGTGCTGGACGGCCTGCGCGACATCATCCCGGGTGAACACGATTCCGGCCGCGTTGCGCTCCGTGTCGAACCACGGCAGCTGGCAGCCGAGTATTGCCGTGGCGCCGTATAGCACCAGCGCTGAAACGGCGGCGATCACACCGCAGCGTATGAGTAGTAATGTGAGCGTTCCGGCTGCGAGAAGCAGCGATGAGCCGAGGTCCGAGGTGAGGATCAGAAGCAATAAAGGTGGCGCAACTGTCCACGTGACACAGGCTGCGTTCTCCCGCAGTTTCCTTGCTAGCGAATGATTTCTGCCGGGAGGGTCCTCGCCCTCGCTTCTCGGGAGGGCAGAGGCGACCAGAATGAAAAGAAAATATGGTAGCAGCTCGGTCGGCTGGATTCCGAAGACGACCGAGCTGACGAGGGTCTGCTCACCGTTGATTTGTGCTACCAGGACGAGGCAGGAAGTCGCAACAGGCGCGACGGAAATCCACCGGGGAAAGTGGCTGCGATCACGATTTCTGCTGAGCAGCTCGCCGATCGAGAGGAAGGCCCAGAGCGCCACCAGAGCGCCAGCGAAGACGAAGAACGAGGATGCGTTCGTAGCAAGATGACGTCTCGAAAGGTACCCGATGAGCAGCAGGGGCGCCAGCAGCACGGCAGTCCGGGTCATGATGCAATACTTGCGACGCCGAGTATGAGCGCTACCAAGATTAATGCGATAAAAACGCCAGCCTGTTGGTCGAGCCTGTTCTGAATTGTCCGCATTCTGAATGGTGTAGAATGCGTACCATCAGCCTTTCGATCATTTTTGACGACTTTGCGGTTGATATTCTCCACGGTCTTCTCGAAGTCGAGCAGTCTGTGATCGTCGGTAGGCAAGAATTCTCGTAGGGGATTCAATTTGACAAGAAAATCGACGAGGGATTCAATGTTATTGATCTGGTTTTTTTGATCTAGGGTTTTTAGGCGCTCGGTCTTCTCGTTGAGGATTTTTCCGGCCCTGTCGGGATCGAGGCCTTTGCTGCGTGCGGTGGCCGCCGCCTTCCTGGTCTGATCGAGCTCGGCCGTGAGACGATTGAATCTTGCAGTTTCTGCAGCTTGGCGTTTGTCGTCCCAGGCACGTACGTGCGCATTGACGGCCGCACTCAGCTGGCGGACGTGCTCCATGAGTCGCTCGTCGTTCTCGTCGGTCTCGGCCCGGACGAGAACGACGATCTCCCAGAGGATGTCATTGCACAACACTGCCACGATGTTCCAGGCGTTTGGACCTGACTGGGTTTGCTGCAGCGTGGTGGTGGCGCTATTGATCCGTTTAACGATCCCCTCTTGGAGGGCGGTGAGATCCCTGGGAGCGATGTCTGCCGGGGCCTGCGCCGACCAGCCGTCACCGTCCGGTTCATTGGGGTATGTCGTGGCCTGCCTGCTGGCATTGTCTATCCCAAGGTGAACGAGCTGTTGTCGAACGAGATTACGGAGAGAGTGCCCGCGTTCCGTTGCGATCCATGCGCTGGCGAGTGGGATGTCCACCAAGGTCAGAATCACGTCGGCAAGGTGTGCGACCCGTGTGGTCCGCTGGTAGGCGGTTTCTAGCAGCTCTTCGAAGCGAGTCCTGACCGCGTCCCGCGCGCTCGTCGCTGGTGACTCGTCTGGTGGCCGCGGCCTGAACAGGGCATCGATCACGTTGCGAAGGTCGTTGATGGGACCGTCGCAACGCGCTGCTCCCGGCGGCCCCACAGCCTCCCGAGAGATCTTCTCAATCGCATTGACAAGCATGTCGGCGGCTTGCGCCTGCGCGTCGGAACGGAGTGTTTCTGTGGCTTGGCCGAACTCACTCAGAATTTTAGATGCTTGACGGCGAACAACGCTAACAGTTGAAGGATCGAGGCGCGAATGCAGCTGCCCGGCAGGATGATGTTGGCGATGGGGTGCTGTTAGAACCAGGCGTGTGAACAACGCTGGGCGTAGGCCCGCGAGATCGTGTTCTTCGAGCAGAGAGCCGTCCCGTGCCGCGTCCAGCAGCATCTCAAGGGTCCAAGCGGGCAGCGTCCAGCCTGATTCGAGCCGATCGCTGATCTTTCTGGTTGAAGTCTCGATCGCACGCGCCAAGCGGTCCCCGATGATCCTGATTGTCTTGTTGTCGTCCGCCTGCGGGTCTACCCTGTGTGGGTCCGGGCCGACGAGCGACTCAAGCGCGTTCCGCAGACGGACACCGGTCTCGGGCGGGTTAAACGGCATGAGCGACGAGACGAGCGCCTCGATGATCTCATCGCGGGTCGGTTTCCAGTTTCCATTGGCGTAGGCGATCAGCTTCCCAACGGGGACAGAGCGATTAGGCGAGTGGCGGCTGGAAGCATTGTGGCGGGCCTCGTGTCGGGATGGCCTGGTTGCCGTGTCCGGCAGGTCCCTCAGCAAGCGCACGAGAACGGGGTGCAGAATGTCGGCCTCGTGTTGGGAAATCAAACTTCTGGTTTCCAAGGCGTCGATCAGGGCGTCAACGGTGTGACGATCGTCGGGAATCTTTCGGCGCCCCATCGCGCGAATCCAGTTCCGGAGTACCGATTCGGCCTCGGCCGGGCTGAGCCGTGCCGATGGCTGGGAATTGATCGGCCACACAGGCTTGTTGTCCGTACTCGGCACGCCGGGTTTGGCGGAGCGGACCTCGACCTGCTCGACGTCTGATGCCGGTCGCTGATCCGGGGTGTCCCGGAGGCCGTGGGCGGCCCGAGGCTGCGACAGCGCGCTGGGCGCCATCGACCGGTCCCGTTCCTGCCACGAGTTCAGGTCTATGCCGAGCCGTTGCGCGTTCCGCACGACCGACGAGGCCCAAGCGGCAACGTCGCTCGTGGTCGATACCGATTCCGGCGTGATCCGCCGCAGTGTGTCATCAGGCTCAAGGTAGGCCAGCACGAGCACCTTGGCCGCCGGGACGACGAGGTTGCCGGGGTCCGCTTGGGAGCTGCCGAATTCGAGAATGTTCCGGTCGTGTGGCCGGCGTGTCCGGTCCAGGAACACGTATGCGGTCGGAGCGGAGACGCCGTGCTGCGGGGGCTGGTAATCCGGCATGAACAGCAGGTCCGGCGTCCGGTCCGGGTCCGATACGTTTGGGAAATCCGCCTCGAAGGAGGAGAAGGATGACCAGGACATCGACGGCGGCAGGACGTCGGTCAGCGCCCAGAGGAGGTACCGGGCACGTGGCTCGTCCGGTCCGATGACCGCGAGCTGGTATCGGGTTTCCCTATCGCGATGCAGCTGACGCTGCTGGAGTACGGCGGCGATGAGCGTGGCCAGTTCGCCTCGGGCTGAGTGGGCGACGATGCCGCGCACAGTCTCCGAAATTTGATCTTCGTATGCTCCGTCCAGGTGCGGATCCGGCGCGGCGACCGAAAAGGGCTCCAGCAGGACAGGGCCGGAGATTCCGGCGGCGGGCTGGACCGTCCAGAGAAGCTGCGACCCGGGCCAGAGATCGAGGCCTGCCGTCCGCAGCGCCCACCGAGCGGTCAGGGTCCTGGCTTGCCCGACGAGAACGTGTGTCCGTACGTCGCGGCGGCTGTCCGGACCCCGCTGCTCGCGGTGGATGACGGCGGCGTTCGTTCCGTCGGTGAGGTAGCACAGAGACGTGTGCGGAAGCTGGATCCCGCCACGTTGGCGGGGGTACTGCAAGGTGTCGAGCCACGTGTCCCACGCATGGTGGTGGTCACCCTGGAGGGAGGTGCCGGCGGCGGCGAACCCGTCCGACTGCTCGAACCAGGCGTACACGATCTGGTGGACCTCTATCCGGTCGACCTCGCCGCCGGCCTGGCCCGCTTGTTGGTGCGTCCCTTTGCCCGGCATATCAGATGCCCACCTCCTTGGCCGCCTCATCGCCCAGGATGCCCGTCATGGCGAGGATCGCGGCCAGCGGGTCCAGTACACGACGCGGGCGGACGCCACGCCGGAAGATCCGGACTGTCCCGGTTCGAGCATGCTCCTCGACCGGTCCGGAGCCGGTCGCCGACACGAAGTGCAGGGTGGACCGGCGGAACGCCTCGAACGGTCGCAGCCACGGCGTCGCGCCGTGGGCGTACAGGAACGCGTAGGCGTCGCGACTTTCCTCTTCGATCTCGCTCACGGCCGGTACGAGCCTGGGGCTGCGGTAGGCGGTCAGCGTAGGCCGGCGCAGCCAGCGGGCGACCGGTGGTTCGAAACGCCACTGGTCCGATTTGGCGATCACGGTTGCCGCCGGCACCGTAGAGATCATTCCGTCCTGGCCGCGCAGCCGGTTGAGCACCATGTCGAATGCCGGGTCGCCGCTGACGGGACGGTGGCTGGTGCCACCGTCGCGGCCGATCGCCTGCTCGGCATCCACGACGAAAATCAGCGCGTCGACGGCGAGCACGAAGTTCATCGATGTGGTGTTTCTGGTCAGGTCCTCGCCGGAGACGTCAAAAAAGGCGACCGCGCGCCTGCGCTGGGCGTCGCCCACGAGTAACGCGTCCATGAACAGAACCTGCGCTTCCGCGGGGACCGGTTCCGTCTGCGGGATCACCTCGCCGCGGGCGAGGGGCGCGACGCTGCTACGGACGAACTCCTGGTGCATGTCGATGTCCACCGGCTCTGCGGTCAGCCCGAGTGGACTGAGGCCGTTACGTTCTATTTCCATGATTATTGATGCCAGCAGGTGGGACTTCCCGCTTTCCGTCCGCCCCACCAGGCCGATCACCAGCGGCGATCCCGAGCGGGCGTACGCGACGGGGAGGTAGTGGTCCCTGGGCATGTCCCCGGACGGATTGGGGCACCGCTTCCAGGCGCCGAGCATCTTGTTCGCGCGCTTACGGCCGTCCGCGGTCGGACCCAGGTCGAGCTCGGCGTAGGTGCCGTCCGGTAGCCGTCGAAACAGGTCGGAGTCGTTCCAGGCGAACAGGTCCAGACAGATCGGGCACCGGACCTGGGTCGAGGGCTGGAGTCCACCCCGCGGGGAGCGGGCGTACGCGTACGAGCCACTCTCGCGAAAGGGCGGTGGCGGCGGTGGAACGAAGTCGCTCATCTCATCATCCCTCCCACGGCGGGTTGTCGTCCACCCGGGGGAAAATCCGGGTCATGTCGAGGTCCGAGTCCGAGTCCGAGTCCGAGTCCGATCTGCGCTGCCGCCGGATGCGGTCGAACCGCACCCTGCCCTCGAGGAACTTCGGATCGGCGAGCTGTGGCGGCATCTCGGCGCCACCGGCCGATGTGCTGGGGGGGACGCCCATCCGGGCCAGCACATCGCGTGGGGTCGACCGCAGGTTCGCGGCCTCGAAGAAGTCGGCCAGCACTTCGGCGACGTCCCCACCGACATTCCGTGGGTCCGGCGCACCGCTCATCCCCGGGAGGCGACCGGTGAGCATGTGTACGAGAACCAGGCCGGCGCTGTACAGATCTTCGGATGGGCGGGCGGGTTCCAGCCCGTCCCGTGTCTCCGGCGCCGCCCAGCGGAATTCCGGCGCGGGGCCGGTCGGCTCCTCGGCCAGTGCCGCGTGCCGGAAGTCGGTGACCTGGACGTGGCGGTCGTCCCAGCGCACGGTCTGCGGGGTCAGGCAGCGGTGGACGACACCAGCGGCCGCCAGGCATTCCAGTGCGCGCAGCAGGCTCGCTGGGAAGGCGTCTACCTGGTCGAGCAGGAGCCGGTTGGCCACGTTCTCTGCCGGGTAGCCGCGTTCGGCGAGCAGGATGAACGGTTCTTCCTCGGTGTCACCGAGGTAAGAGCCGACCAGTCGTGACAGTTCCCGCGGATAGCGTTCGGCGCTGAACGACTGAACGAGGTGGAGGCCAATCTGGATCTCATTGTCGAGTAGATCATAGCTGTCTGTGTCAGAGCTGGTGCTGGTTGGTGGCCTGCGTCGGCGGCTGCTCCCGGCCGGAAGTCGTTTCTGTACATACTCGGCGCGGGTCTGGGTGTCGACTACGCGGCGGGCCAGGTAGACCGGGTCCGTCGGCGGGCCGTCCTCACCCACCAGCGCGCGCATGACGCGCTGGGCGCCATGGATGTCCCGGTAGACGAGGTGGACGCTGTCCATGCCGTCGAAGGGGTCGGTCCGGCCGGCGCTGGTCCGCCGGCTGGACCGTCGTCCGGTCGGTTCCGCCGGCCACCAGGAGGGGCGCGGCGGCCAGCCATCCGCCGGGCTGGTCACGAACCCTCCTCGATGATGGTCTCCACCGCGCCGGGGCGCATCCGGGCGAGCCGGAGTACCCCTGCAACCTGGCCCCAGTCCGTCCAGACCAGATCACCGAGCAGGGCCGGGCCCAGGTTGAGGGAGGGGTCGGCGGGCGCTTCCTGCCCCCGGCGGGCCAGCGCATGTTGCGCTGCCTTGGGCGCGAACCGCACCAGCGCGGCGGTCGACGGTGCGACGTCGATGAATTGGAGGTGCTCGGGTGCGCACAGCTGCAGGATGCCCGGGTCGGTGACGGACGCTCGCAGCAGTCCGGCCACCCGCCGCGACTCCCGCCAGACCGCGTCGACCAGGTTGTGCCGGTCGGCGCTCACGGTGCCGAACGGCGGAGTGGCGTGGATACCGGTCCGGTCGAGATGTCGGCCGTAGACAGCGAGGGTCGAGTTGACCTCTTTGGTGACCCAGTGTTGCAGCGCGTCGATGGCGTCACGTTCAAGATCGGCCCAGCAGTCCTCGACCACGGTGCTGACGACGTCGACGATGTCGTCAGCGATGATCTTTGTGATCTCGGGGCTGTGATCGCGGAGCAGCCTCGCGACTTCGTCGTCCACTCCGGCTGCGCGGTCAGGCCGGGGCGACGGCGGATGTCCCCGCAACCGCTCGGCGTAGGCGTCCAACTCCGTGCTGATGTCCTCGAATGCGGTCGACATCGCCCGGGTAAGATCGGCGGCCTTGCGACGGACTGCGATCAGGACCCAGTCGTGCAGGGCGACGTCGACGATCAGGTCGTTGAGGTTCTCGATGTGACGGTCGGCGAAGCTCACGAGGCGCTCCGGCCGCCATTGCCGGACAGCTCGAGACCAGACAGCCTGTGGCCACCACAGCAGGCCAACTACCGCGACGCCGAGCGCCATCAGCTGGACCGGCGTGGTCAGGTACGGATCGAGCAGGGGCCATGCGGTCAGGGAGACGCCGACGGCTGCCCCGATCGCGGCCAGCAGGCACAGCACGAGCAGGTCCCTGGAGCTCTGGACGTGCGCTGGGGTCTGCCGGGCGACGGTGAGCCGCCACCCGCCGGCGGCGGACGCGGCCAGCGCGGCCAGCGCGATCGGTATCCCGAGGAACATCGAGCCGGCAGCCAGCCCCGCCAACAGACAGCAGACGACGACCGGCAGTGCCGCAGGCGTTGAGGTGAGTTGCAGGACCAGTGCGGGAGGGCGGCGTAGTAACACGATGTCCTCGTCGCTGCACACTCGGTCGAGATCATCGACGCGTGCGCGGCTGCCGGTCGGCGTCAGCATGGCGTGCATCCGGTCCAGCCAGCCGCCGATCTCCGTGATCGGGTGTCGGCGTTCCAGCGCGGTGCGGATCAGGTGCTGCAGGCCGCTGAGCACATCCCGGCCGCTGGTGTCCGCGGGTGGGGTGAGGTCGAAGCCGTGCCGTTCGAGATCCATGGTCGAGGTGGTGTCGAGCGGGTGACGGCTGTCGTAACGTGTGAACAGCTCCCCCAGTAGCCCGCGGAGCTCGGCGAGCCCGTCGCCGGTCGCCCGTACGTTCTCCCAGATCGTCCCGGCGTGGCTGAGCCCTCGTCCGGTGGTCACGCCCCCCGGTCGTAGGATCGCACCGCGGCTTGTGACGACTGCCCGCGAGTCGCTGGCCTCCTTGATGAGGTTCCGGCAGCGGGCGATATCGCGACCGACCGGTCCGGTCGGCCCTACCACGAACATGTCGGCGTGCGGTGTCCGTGGGTAGCGCAGCAGGAGGGTCAGCGGTTCGATCACAAGGTCGGGCGGGGGGATGTCGCCTCCGTCCGCGCGCCGCCGGACCAGTAGCCGGTCGACGGCGCGGACCTGTGCGTCGGCCAGCACCTCGTCGTCGGCCCGGCCGACCATCGCCCGTAGGCCCGGAGCGGCGACGCCCTCGGGCAGCGCGCCGACGGTCTCGTAGACCTGGTCGAAGATCCGCGGTGTCCGTAGCGCCTCGATGAGGGCGTCCAAGGCCGCGCCGTCGTCCGCGGCGTCGCCGACGGCGATGGTGGTCGGCTGTGCCTCGCTCATCTCCCAGCCGATCCCGCGGGCGTCACCCACCCACAGGGTCACATGCGGCGCCCGCAGCGCGAACGGCCTGCGCAACGCTACCCGCCGACGCGGTGGTGGCGCGTTCGCCGGGCCGAGCGGCGGACCGAACCGCTGGGCGACATCGTCGTGGGCCGGGCCGATGACCAGGCAGATCACCTGGCGGACGCTCGGCGCCTTGACGATTTTCTCGATCCCCGCGATGTGACTCTCCAGGTCGCGGGTGTCATCGATGATCAGGATCCGGCCGCAGTCGCTTTCGGTCAGGCCGAGGCCGCGGGCAAACGCGCGCTGGAGCTCGGCGAACGGCCCGAAGTCCATGAGGTCGTCGTAGCGTTCCCGGAAGTCGATGTCGATGACGGTCGGTTCGATGTCGGTCAGGAGTCCGGTGGTGCCCACGGCGTCACGCCTCCGGGTTGCGGGTCTCGACCATGTCGAGCAACTGCCGAAGGTTCGCCCGTACCGGGGTCGCGACGTTTTCAAAGGGCATGTCCAGCGCAGCTGGAACGGTCGTCGCCCAGAAGTCGTACTGCTGGCTGGCCCATCCCTGCGCGCCCGGTGGGAGTTTAGCCAGCATCTCCTGGAGTAACCTGGCCTGCTTTCCGGCGGTCTCGGCGAAGGCCTGCATGACCACACCCGGGTTTCTCAACCGGCCTGTCACACCGTCGGGCTGGGTCCGCATCAGTTGCTCGCAGAACTCACCGCGGATGCGATCGTCACCCGCGAGCGTCCAGTCCTCGTAGGCGCGCAGCACGCTACCCCAGGACGACGCCGGCTCGAACGGTGTGAGTTCCAGAGTCATCGCCGCCGCGTCAGCCGTCCCGAGCGATACCCGGATGGTGTCAGGGGATGCGATGACGCCGTCGATGACGGTGATCCTGTCGTTCCACATGGCGCAGAGAACGTGGTGCAGGATGCGGATCCGGTCCTCCTCGGTGGTGGCGAGCCAGCCGTAGTCGTATCCGAGCCGCTGTCGCCATTTCAGGAAGTCCTGCGGTTGCTCGTCCTTGAGCGCCTCGGCCCAGTGGGCCAGGATCTCGCGCAGTTCCGGTACCTCGGTGATGCTCATGGAGGTGCGGAACAGGACGACCGCGATGGAGTCCGCGTTGATCGGTCGGAATTCGACGACCGTGTTGGTTTCCTTGGGGAGGCGTATCTCCTCGCGGAGATACCGTTCGATCCGGGTGTCCTTGCTGCCAGCGGGGTAGGAGATCAGGACCTTCAGGTCACCGGAGCCCTGCGGGGAGAAGTTCGCCGGCACCAGCCCGTGCACCTTGTTGCGGAACTGGCGGATGTCATCGTCGCCGAGCGCAGTCGGCCCGTCCCGTCGGACGGTCGCGGTGAGCAGGCTTGCCATGGTGGGCAGCAGCGGTTCGGACTCGAACCCGTCCTGCTGCAGGAATAGCCGTTTCACCTCCTGCTTGAGCCGGTCCCGAGCCACCGCCACACCGGCCGCGCCACCCAGGTTGATGCTTGTCTCCCACACGTGCCGCCAGCCGTCCGGACCGAGGATGCGGTGGACGACATCGCCCTCCGTGCCGGCGCGCCGACCGTGGTGGATCTCGATGAGCCGGGCGAGGGCGTCGCGGTAAAAAGCGTCCATGTCGCCCCGCGGCGGCAGCAGGTAGGTGACCCCGACCCGGGGTCGGTAGAGATCCGCTGTGCGTTGGGCGAATTGGCCGGGCTCCGCCTGGGCGTGCTCCTCGAAGGCTTCGATCAGGCCGGCCAGCTGGCCGCGGAACCGCCGCATCGTCCTGTCCCAGCGGTTGACCTGCTCGTCCCAGGCCGCGTTCCAGATACACCTGGCCCGCCATGAATACCAGCTGTCCTGGTCTTCCAGCGTCTGGCGGACGGGCGTGTCGCCCCACTTCGCCTTGTCCGTGCCGAGCCTGCGGTCTTTCAGTGACCGCGTCGCCGGTGGGTTGATCTGGATTCCGGGGGGAGCGGGGGGCTCGGTGCGGCGGTTGGCGAGGAACCCGACAACGCCGCCCCGGCTGGCCGGGTCGTCGTTGGAGGCCGGGTCGCCGTCGACGACCCGGCGGACCCGGAACAGGTCGACGTCGGTGAGGAGGTCCTCGAGGCCGGCGGCGGGGTCGTAGGTCATCGCCAGTTCCGGCACCGTCCGGCGGACCTGGGCCTGGAGGGCGACCAGGTTGTCTTCCATTGTCTGGACGCGGGTACGCAGCGCCGAGAGGATGGCGGCCGACCCCCGGGCCGGGCTGGGCTCGCCGAACGGCAGCGGCTGACGGGAGACGATGGCGCCGATGTTGGCCGCGGCGGCGAACTGGCGGATCATAGCTGTGTTGTCCTCGCCGGCACCTGTCCGCAGGGTTGCCAGGTCCTCATAGGCCCGTGCGAGTAGCCGGGAGGCCACGACGTCAGCGAGGCCGTCGACCGGGATCGTCATGGACGCGACGAGGCTCGTCGACACCCCGCGCCGGCCGATACCCGAGGCGGCCGCCACTTGGCGCTCGACGCCACGGTTGATGAAGTCGTCGGCGAAGGACTGGTAGATCCGATCCGCCACCGTGCCGCCGTCATCGTGTTCGGTGCCGGTGCCGACCAGCGAGAGGATCAGCGAGACGACCGAGCGGTGGAGGTCGTCACGGTCGACGCCGTCGCTTTTGCTGAACAGGAACCCGGTCTGAATCGTCGAGGGCAGGAGAGAGACCGGGGTGTCTCGGTCCGGGTAGCGAACGCCGAGGGTTCCGGTGGTCCCGCGGACCGTCAGTTCGGTTCCGGACGCACGCCCGTTCTGGTCGTCGATGAGCCGGTAGAGGTCCAACAGTGCCCGCCCTGCGTTCAGCTTCGCCCGCCGGCCGCCGCCGACGCCGTCCTCGAAGGCAGACGGCATCAGCACGAGCGGGTAGATCTGCGCCCGGAACCTGGTCCGCTGGAACACATCGCCGATCAGATGCAGATAGTCGTAGAAGATGCCGGCGCCGGTGCCACCCGCGACCGAGAACGCGACGAAGACGTCGCAGGTCTGGCCGAGTCGGCCGCCGAGCGCGGCGAGCTCGGCCGCCGAGTTGCTGATTTCGCCGGTGGCATCGGCGAGCGGCTTACGCGCCGGGGACAGGCCATTACGGAACGTCTCGAACAGGGCGGCACGCCCAACGGTCGGTAGTTGGCCGGCGCCGCGGACGAGAGGCGAGACCTTCGGCTCGCCCGTGGGCGGTGGCAGCCACTCCCGGACGTAGTCGTTCGCGTTCGTGCGCAGGCTACGGGCGACATCCGGGAAGGTGTCGAGGTCGGGAATGAGGTCGTGGACTAGGTGCAGAGTCGGGCCGGCAGCCTCCTTGTGCTCCTCGGCGGGGACGACGCGCTGGCGCAGTCTGGTCAGCTCCGACTGGTTGAGATCCGCGTAGACGAACTGCAGGCAGGAGGGAAGCTGGTAGGGCAGATAATTCGTGCCGGGTACGCGATCGATGAGATCGCGACCGTCGGGTCCGCACAGCTCGTCGCGCAGCCGACGTTCCAGGTCGGTGCCGACGAGGCAACCGGTGCCGCCCAGGCCGACGAACAACATCGGCTGGTAGATGTTCATACGCGGATCCTCAAGTTAGTCGGTCAGGTCGTCGTTACGGGGGCGATCCCGGCGGGGCGGCAGGTCGGGGCGACTCCTTCTGGGCGGTCGACCATCACCAGGGCGGCCCTCGGTCTGCCGGTCTACCGACCTGCGGGTCGTGGCGTCGGCGTCGGACCATCCGCTCTGGGCCTCGGAGGACCCCGACCGCGGGTGGCGTGTGGTGTCGCCGTGGGACCCGGTCGGGCTGTCCCGTCGGGAGGACATGTCGTACGGATCGCTGTCGCGGCTGTCGCGGCTGTCGCGGCTGTCGCGGCTGTCGCGGCTGTCGCGGCTGTCGCGACCGGACCGCCCGTCGCGCTCGTACGTGTCGCCCCACCCCGCGTTCGAATCCCCGTAGGGATCATCAGCGCGGGTGTTGCCGTTGGTGCCGGAGGGCCGCTGGCCACCGCGAGCGCGGCCGTCCGCGACCCCGGTGGAGGCGGCGTCGCTGAAGGTCAGCGCCAGACCGCTCCCCACCGGCGACGGCGTTCGATCGCTCAGTTGCAGGGCCTCGCCGTCCGGGGGGCGGACCATGATGATCCCGTTCCTGTTCCTCGTCAGGACGAACACACGGTCGGTCGGGCTGGCGTGGTCAAGACGGGGCGACGGGGTGGCCGCGTCGCGGATCGTGAAACCGAACCTGGTGCCGGCCCCGTCGGGTGCCTTGAGCCGGCCGATCTGTTTGCCCTCTTTGTGTAGATGGACGGTGATGTCACCGACTCCGCGACCGGTTTTGTACGAGCTGCGCAGCCGCACGAGCATGCAGGCGCCGACGACCAGCGCCAGGATGAGCCCGAGCCACAGCCGCCACAATCGCCGCGGCCAGGACGGGGGGATCTTGACGTCGGTGTCGAAGAAGGCCGACGCGTAGACGATGGCAGGGTCGGCGGTGTCGACGAGCTGGATCCGGCCCGAGGCCGGACCCTGCACGCTGTCGGCGGCGAACACGATCGTGAACTGTCGCTCGTCGTGATTGTCGGCGGGGCTGTCGATCTCGGCCGGTGTGATCGTCGCGTCTGTGCCCTTGTCGAGGTCGACCATCTGCAACCGGAGTCGATGTGGCGCGGTGCCGGTGTTGGCGATGGTCACTGTTCCGGCGAGACTGGCGCCGGGGCGTACCGGCCCCCGGCCGACGGTGATGCTCGCGGTGATCGGCGGCGCGCTGCGGGCCACCCGGGTGCTGAGGTCGGACTGGGCCGACACCACGCCGGGGCCGTCGACGATGCCCCTGAACAGCAGGCCACCGGTCGCCCCGGCGGGAATCGTGACGTGTCCGGTGTATTCGCCATCGGCCGCACGATCGTCCGGCGCGTGCCCGTCGTCGGCGAGCTGAACGCTCTGCTCGGCAACGCCATCGCCGCTCATCGTGGCCTCGAACCTGAGGCCTTTGAGGAGGGCAGCGTTACTGATCGAACCGGAGCGGGTCTGCAGGCGGACGGAGACCTTCACGACCTGGCCGGCCTGGGGCGCGGGCGGGTCGAGATTGATGACCGCCCGCAGCACGCCCTGCCAGATCACCCCGGCGGCAACCTGCTGATTCGGTACGTCGGATCCGGCCCGCAGCTGGACCTTCCAGGGCCCCGGGCGCGGGTTCTCGATCCGCAGCGACTCGACGGTTCCGCTTGTGGCACTGGCGGAGAATCTTGATCCGTTGGCCTCGCCGGCCCGCGGCGCTTCGTGGCCGTCCGGGTCGAGGTAGGTCACGATGACGCGCGTGTCGCCCTTGAGTACGAGGATGACGCCGTCCGTGCTGATTTCCGGTATGTCGACGACCAGCTCCGCCTCGGAACCGCTGCCGAGTGGGGCGGAGTGAAACGGCGTGGTCTGGGCGCAGGTGGCGGAGCCGATCGCGGCGGCCAGCGCGGTGACGACGTCCTGAGAACTGCCGACGATCCGCGCTGCCGGCCTGGCAGACGGGTCGTTGTTGCAGGTCTGTTGGGCACCGCCGGTCGCGAAGGCGTCCAGGGATGCCTTGTCGACCGCACCAAAGCCCAGCGGCCAGATCTGCGCATTTGCTTGGCGGGCCGCGTTGATTTCCTTGGTGAGATTACGCTGGGCATTGACGTTGCGCGAAGCCTTGCTGCCGTATTGCGGGCTGTTGGGGACGTCCAGACGGCCGTCGGTGAGCAGGAAGGCGATCTTTGCTCTGTTCTTGTCGTCCGGCCTATTGAGGATGTTCACAGCCTGGGTGAGTGCGGCCACGTGGTCGGTGTCGTTGCCGTCGGCCGGGCTGCGACGATGCAGGAGCCCGATGCAGGTGATGAGGGACTGCTGTTTGGTGGGGTCGACACCACTGAGTGGGCAGACGTCGTCGACCGCAGCCTGGCCGGGTCCGTTGGAGCTCCCGAAGCCGACTACCGCAATCTCGGAGTCGGTGCTGAGGTTACCCAACGCCAGAACCTGCGCTGCTTCCTTCTCACTGGCGACGTCGGCGTCGGTCAGGCTGCCCGACTCATCGACGAGGATGACCGCCCGCACGGGTCGTGGGGCGATGCCGGGCATGTTTCCGGATTCGCTGTCGCCGGGCGTTGGGCTCGGCGCCGCCTGCGCCTGTGCGGGCGCCGTCGCGAGGATGGCGCCGAGGCAGACGGTTGTCGCCAGAAAGGCAGCCTTCCAGGCGAGGGCATAATGACGGGTTGCGTGCCGGACGAATTTCTGCCCTTGCCCCGAAGCCAATGGACTCTCCCCCAAAGCCGCTGCTTGCTCGACCGGATCGTACCGAACCCCTAAGTCTTTCCCGGCGACGCGAACGGTATTGCGGGTTGACCGCTGTCGTCGAGGAGGGTGGTACGTGGCGAAGTCCACTGGCTATTTTGGAGCGCAGAGTAGCCGAGATATAGCCGATCGTATGTGGACTGTCAGGTGGCCGCAATGCGGCGACACCGTAAACCGGGGGTTCACCAGCCGATCGTGATCGTCTGGTCACGGATTACCAGGGTGGTCCGGTGGCTGGGCTTCTAGCGAGTGGCGTCGTCGGTGACCAGGTCACCGACGACGATGGTGGTGTCGTCGCGGGCTCCGGCGATCATAGCGGCGTCCACAAGCGCGTCGGCGGCCTGTTCGGGGCTCATGGTGCCGAGTTCCATCAGTAGACCGTCCAGTTGTTCGGGCGTCATGACCTTGGTGATGCCGTCGCTGGCGAGGACGACCCGGTCGCCGGCCCGGACCGGCTCCTCCAGCAGGTCCAGCTCCACCTGCTCGTTGAGGCCGATCGCGTTCAGCAGCGGCCCGTTCTTGATGGCGTGCGGGGTGGTGAGCCGGCGAGGCCGGCCACGCCCGGGCTGCAGCCACACGGTGCTGTCCCCGACATGCGCGACGAAGAGGGTCTCGCCCGTGTCATGCTGGCGGCCGAGAACGACGACGTCGAGGGTGCAGGCCATGCCGTGCCAGGACGGCTCCTGCAACGGTTTCTCCCGGACCGTCCGGTTGGCCCGGTCGAGCGCTCCCCGCAGGCCGTCGCGGGGGTCAGCGGCGTACTGCGGACGGAAGCTCGCCACGGTGGTCACCGCAAGGGTGGAGGCGATCTGGCCAGCCGCTTCGCCACCGACCCCGTCGGCGACCGCCAGCAGGCCGTCGAGGACGACGAAGGCATCCTCGTTGGGACCGCCACGCTTGCCCCGGCGGGTCCGCCCAGCGGCGGCCAGCCGCAGCGCCGGCGAGGTGGAGACATCGGGCTCGTTCGCGACCAGCGGGGATACCGGGGGAATCGTCTGCTCCGGTGGCATCGTCGCGGCGGGGTCGTCCCGCGGGTTGCCAACCGCACCGGCGCCGGCATCACCGTGGTCCGAATAGTCGGCGCTCATTCGAGTGATCGCCGTCTCGTCGGTACCAAAGCCATCCTGGCCGCCGGGCATGCCTCGTTCCACGTTGCCAGGGTACGGGTCGTCAGCACGGGGGTCGGCGGCGTGAGGCACGTCAATGCCCGCTGTCGCTGTCGCAGGCGCTGTCGCAGGCGCGACCGCAGGCGGGGGTGGGTCAACGGGTGGCGGTGTCCACCCGGTCGTGTCTTGTTGACGGGGCTGTCCGGCGGCGGATGCCGCCGCGTTGACCGGTGCGGCTGTGGTGACCGCGGTCGCCGTGGCTTCGAAATCCCGATGCGCGGAGTCGTGGGCCGGCTGGGTCGACCAGACGTCCGACTGCCTGTCGTCGGACAGGTCGGACAGCGTGACGTAGGCGGTCGTCGGTGGTTCACCGGATGGCGGTGGTATTGGCGTGGTGGGGGCCCCCGCGTTCCCTGAAAAGGCCGGCTGGCCCAGGCTGCCGGGGTCGGTGGAAGCTGCCGGTCCACCCGGTCCACCCGGTCCACCCGCGCTGGCCGGGCCCGTGCCGGCCGGTCTACCCGGTCCACCCGGTCCACCCGCGCTGGCCGGGCCCGTGCCGGCCGGTCTACCCGGTACGCCCGCTCCAGCGGCGCGGGTGGCACCAGTCGAGCTTCTCAGGGAGTCTCGCAGTGTCGCGAGGACCCCCTGCCGCCGACGTCGGCGTTGTCTGGGCCGTGGGCTCCCAGTGGGCGCCGCCGAGCGTGGCGGATGCGCCGGCCCTGGGCCGAATCCTGAGGCGCGGCTGGAGACGACGACGAAGAGAATCGCGCCGATCAGCAGCACCACGATCAATGTGATGGGTACCACCGAACTGTCCATGGCCTCCGTCCCCCACGTGCGGGTATTCCGATCACGCTAGCGGACGTCCGCGCTGGCGTCCCCCGTACCCACTCAATGGCATCAAGGCAGATCAGCCGATGGATGTGTCGCGACATCGACACAAGGGACCGACACGACTTGACCAGCGCTGACGAGCAGCGTCCGAAACGGGTCAGACCAGTGTCAGGCAGCCGCGCCATCGATGCCAGGACGAACCCGCGGGGACGGAGACGGTCCGTGGTCCGATGGGTGGCCGGGCACCGGTCAGACCCGGGCCGCTGCCCGGTCGGCGCACCGCAGGGCGTTGCGGGCGTGCTCGGCGAGGGCGGCGGCCCGGGGATGCCCGGCGATCTCGATCGCGCTGCACAGGGTCAGCACATCAACCCTCGCGTTCTCCGACGCGACGCAACCGGCCAGGTCGATTGCCTGGTAGCCAAGGTTGACGGCCTGCTCGACCTCGCCCGCGTCGACCTGGGCCACTCCCAGCCAGACCCGGTGGTGAACCAGCTCCCGCGGGTATTCACAGGCGTTGAGCTCGTCGACGGACCGGCTCAGATGCCCGATGGCGGTGGCGGCATCACCGAGGCACAACAGAGCCTTGCCGGCGTAGTACTCGATGGTCGACCGGGAGCACCAGTACACATAGTCCGGGTCCTGGGTGGGGTCGGCCCGCTCGATCTGGGCGAAGGCCTCGGCGATCTCGGTCCGCACAGCCTGGATGTCGCCGGCCTGAGCGTGCGCGATGGCCAGGGAGCCGGCGAGTACCGCCTTCTCGGTCGCTGTGAGGGCGTCTGCGGCACCCGCGCGGGCCGTGCGCAGCAGGACGACCGCGTCGGCGGGGTCGCCGTAGCGCACCGCCTGCTCCGCCATGCAGCGCAGGATGTTGGCGCCGATGGCTCGATCACCGGCCTCGTGGGCGGTACGCAGCGCTACCAGCCAGAACTGCTGGGCGATCTGGTGGCGGCCGCTGTCGAACGCGGCCCAGCCCGCCAGCCGGGCGAGTTCCGCCACGACGGCGTACAGCCGCGCGCGTTGGTCCTGGCTGTAAGCGCCGGTGCGCAGCAGCCGGACGATCACCCGTAGCTCGGATACCGCAAGCCCGTGCACGTCCTCCCCGCCGAGGACGTCGTCCATCCGCCGCAACGCGTCGACGCGCTCGGCGAAGCCGGCGACGAGCGCGTCGTTGACGTGCCTGCCGTTGAGTACCGCCACGGACCGGGCAGGAGGCGCGACGAGCCAGGAGTGGACGACCGCGCCGAGCGTCGCGCTGGTGAAGGTGAGGACGGCGGGCCGTTGGACGCGGCTGGTCACCTCTTCCAGCGCGGCGTCAAGCCCATCGGATGCCCACAGGTGCTGGAGCGTCCATGGCGGGGCCTCGGCGGTCAGTGTGATTCCGTTGTGAACAAAACCGGCGCTGGCGGCGGTGGCCGCCGTGCCACGGCGAGAACGGCGGGCTCCAAGTTCCCGAGAAGCCCGTGACCGCCCGAGCAGACTGCTGGGTTCTCTCACGCCCGGCCTCCTCAAAATGGCCAGTCAGGAAATAGTCGTTGGCCTTGCGGCCGTAGTCGTAGGCTTCATCGCGATCACAGGTTGCTACCCGGGACATTCCAAGATAAACAGCAAAACCAGGCCGACGACTGCCGCTGGTGCAGCGTACGTCAGGCTCGGGGGCGGAACAAGTAGTGCAAGATTGCGTCCGCGGTGTTGTTATATCCCGAAGTGTGCAAGAAACCCAACGGTCGGCCGGCTGTTGAGGTTCAACAGGTCGATGGTTGTGGTTGTTGAACCTCGCTGCCGCAACGTCCGTTCAGGCGGTGGCCGGGCTGGTGGCCGAGCTGGTGGTCGCGTTCACGGGCTGCTCCGGCACGCTGGGAATCCGTCCCGGCCGGCTGTTTGGCCCGATCATTTTGGCCCGATCATTCGGGACGGTCCCGAAGGCTGGGCACGGCTGGTGATCCGGAATGGTTTTCAAGGGCTGGGAAAATCCGGCTGCCCAGCTTCGCGCAGGATCTTCGCGCAGGCGGCGTCCGTGTAGCGGCGGCGCGAATATCATGCGCGTGGTCGCGGCGGAATCCAGCGCACGCAATTCCCGGTGTGCCGAGTGAAGGCCTCGGCTTAGAGCGCCCGAGGACAGGACTGTCCGGCTCGCGGCTCCCCGCGTCCCGCCCGGCCGCGTTGTCCTCAGTCGGCGCCCAGCACCAGGGCGCCTTCCTCCGCCGCCTTGCCGGATCGGGCGCGGATGAGCCGCTCGCTGATCGAACGCCCTATCCTCGGGCGCTCTCAGGGATTATTGATCTTTGGCATGCCCGGTGGGCCCGGTGGCCGTGGAGAGGGGTTCCCGACCCTCCGTCCAGAGCCGGGAACCCCTCGTATCCTCTGACGCTCGAGCGCGCCGTGGGGTTGGCGCCGAAGGCTGGTCAGATCTGGCGGCCCGGTCCTGATCAATCCCGATCGGTATTGATCAGTCTCGATCGGGGTGGACGAGGTCGAACACGTACAGGCCTCCGTCGCCGCCGATGACAAGCCGGTCGTCGGTCGAGTACCAGGCGACCGAACGCAGCGGTCCGTCCACTGTCAACGCGGCGATGCACTCGAACGAACCGGTATGCCATACCCGGACCGACCGGTCGTCACCGGTGGTTGCGAGATATCTGCCATCGCGGGTGAAAGCGAGGTCGGTCACTCGGCCCGCGTGGCCGGTGACGGTTCTGGCCGCGGAACCGGTTCGATGATCGAAAATGTGGATGTTGCCGTCGATCGCCCCGCACACGACATCGTGACCGCTCGGCGCCAGCTTCATCACCGCCACCGTGAATCCCTCCCACTGGGTGGTATCCAGTGGTCTTCCGGTCGGGAGGCTCCAGCGCCGGAAGGTGCCCGTGCCGTCGACGGAAACCAGGGTCCTCTCGTCGGCGGTGATGTCGATCGCGCGGACGTACTGTTCGCAGTGCAGGGACGCGGTCGTGCCCCGCCGGATCCGCAGCCGCTTCGTGGTGTCGGCAACCGCTGCCAGGCGGCTGACGTGGATCCATCGGCCGAGCCGTCCGGCGAAGGCTATGTACTGATCCCGTGGACTGATCACTACCTGGGCGGGCGGCTGGACGGACGGCATGCGGGCAAGCGGCTGGCCTGAGCCGGTCTCGTAGAGACGGATGTAGTGGTCCTCACCGGCGAGGGCAAGGATCTCGCCGTCCTGGCTGACAGAGAGGGAGGTGATTCCGGCGCCGGGCAGGACCCGCAGCTCGAGCCTGCTGGACGAGTCCACCAGATGGACGCCGTCATGTTCCGCCGCGGCGAACCAGCCGTCGTTCGGGTGCGTCAGCACCGCGGCGGTACTGCCCGCGAAGACCGGCCGCTCGACCGGGCGGAAGGTTCGTCCGGCCCCCGGCCAGGCGCGGGAGGCGTCCCACAACCGGACGGTCGTGTCCTCGCCTGCTGAGATGATGGTTCCGTCCTCGTTGAGGGCGACTGCGGTGACCGGACCGGAGTGTCCGCGCAGGACCGCCCGCCGGTCGTCGGTGAGGTCCCAGACCCGGACCGTTCCGTCGTGGCCGCCCGAGACCAGCCGGTCGAGGCTGGGATGCACGGCCAGTGAAGTCACTTTTCCGGTGTGGCCGGAAAACGAGTGGGTCACCGTGCCGGTGGACCATTTTGTGATCTCTATCCGTCCGCTTTCCTCGCCGACGACGAGCCGTGCGCCGTCCGCGGTCAGCGCCACACAATGGCGCGGGCTCAGCCGTACCTGACGTGCCTGGCGTATATCGGTCGCGAGATTCACGAAATAGAAGACATCGATCTTGCCACCAGCGCAGACGATATGGTTCCCATCCGGGCTGAATGCCAGCGGCTTCGCGCTCATGATGCCACGGATGACCCGGCGCTCCTGGCCGGTGTCGACATCGATCACCCGCAGCGAGTCCTGATCGGTGCAGGCATACCAGCGGCCGGTCGGATCAAGCAGCGGTGCGCGGCCGCCCGCGAAGAGACGGGTCACGGTGAGGTCGCCGGCCGCCACGTCCAGCCGCAGCAGGAAACCTTCGCTTGTCGTGAGGAGGAGATACTTCGAATCAGGGGTAAATCGGACGGAGAGGATCAACCCGCTCTTCGCCGGCGGAAAAACCATGCTTTGTTGGCCGCCGCTGGTCTCGCTGACCCGGACGGATGTGTCCGAACCCGCCGCCGCGACCCATCGACCATCCGGACTGGCCGCGATACCAACGACAACGCGCGGGTTGCCGGTGAGGACACGCAGCAGGGCGGGATCCGGGAGATCGGGCATCGGCCAGGCGGGGGTGAGGCGCCCGGCTGGCTGGGCCGCGCTGAAGGTCCGGGCCGCCGCGCCGAAGTCCGGATCATCCCATAACCGGCTGACGAGGGTGGCCGCCTGTGCGTGCGCGGGGTCGGTCGGAGCCAGCAGGTAGGCGTTCTGTTCGATGCGGGTCCGCAGCAGGGGCGCGCGCGGGTCCCGGGCCAGCGCCAGGTCCGCGTTGATCGCGGCGACTCCGTGCAGCCGCAGGCGAGCTGTTACCCAACGTAAGTCAATGACCAGCGCGTCCAGTTCGATCCCCGCCGGATCACGTGTCGTGTCGTCAGTGGTGCTCTCGGCGGTATCGGCGGTCGTGTCGTCGGCGGTGTCGGCGGTATCGGCCGCCGGGCTGTCGATCATGCCAGTCATGCTGGCCAGGTGCAGGTGTCCGGCGAGGTGGTTCCACAGGTAGGGCTCGTCGGGCGAAAGCGCCCACCAGGCGGTACACCCGTCCGGTTCGGTCGGGAGGCCGGTACGGTGCGCGGCTATCAGCGCACGGTGCAGCGATGGTAACCGATCAGCGTCACCGCCAGGCCGGCCGGCGGTGTATTCGTGGCGCAACGCACGGCGGATGTCGTCATGCAGCCGCAGCCCTGGTTCGGTCGCGCCGGCCTCGGTCGCGAGGGAGAGGCGTAACAGGTCGTTGCACAGACGGCTGCTGTCCTGCGGACTCAACTGGTCCAACTGGGCCCAGAAACGTTCAAGCGTGACATACGGGATCGTCACATCCTCACCGAACACCGCAAGCGCCGTGACGAGCGGCAGGCGATCGTCACCGATCAAGGTCAGACTGGCCGCGACCGCTGAGCTGACCGCATCGGAGCGCGATTCGCCGTCCGCAAGTGGGGACGCAAGGGTATCGGACGGCGCCGCGGGCCATGACGGACCGGATAGCGCTGGACCGGGTTGCGCTCGAGCGGGTTGCGGTGGAGCGGCCCGTGGCAGCCCGGCTTGTGACGGTCCGGGGCGTAGTAGTCCGGGGCGGTGCTCCGGAGCACGTTCCACCCAGGCAACGGCTTCGGCGAGCGTCGCGCCGGCATTCATCCGGGCCCGGAGCTGGCCGTTGATCAAAGAGATCAACACTGGCCAGCCGCCCGTCATCGACAGCAGGCCCGTCAGGTCCGCGCCTGTCAGGGCGTCCCGTGACAGGCCGGTCGTCAACAGGTCGAATGCCTGGTCAGGTGGCATTTCGTCGACCGCGATCGCTCGTGCGTCGGCCGGGATGATAGTGGGAATGCGGGTCGTCATCAACCGTATACAGCGGTGCCCGCCGATGAGGAACGGCTCGATCTGGTCGGTTCGCCACGCGTCGTCCACGACCAGCAGCCGGCGGTCGGTCCCGCCCGTCGCGTCCTCGCCCGGACGGTCAAGGAGGCGGCCGAGATGGCGCCCGGCCTGGAGCGGGTCGACGAACGTCGGACGGCGCCCGTCGAGCACCTCGGCGAGCTGATTGACACGTCCAGCCAGATCCGGGCCTGAGATCTGCTCGCCGAGCGTCGTCCACAGGATGCCGCCGGAGAACCACTCCAAAACCTCGGGATCGGCACACAGAGCCTGGGCAAGGGTCGTCTTACCCAGCCCGCCGGCACCGTGCAGCGCCGTGGTCATTGCCACCGGCCTGCCGTCGTGTGAACACAGCAGATCTACTAGCGGCCGGGACAGCTCGGGCCGCGGAATAGGGACCCGGGTCAGCTCCGGAGCCATGTTCACCGGTCCGGAGCGCGTTGCCCCGCTGGCCCCGATGTCCGCGCCGCCCGGGGCAAGTTCGACCAGGGCCTGGTAGAGCGCTCGCTCGAGACCGTCCGGGGTGGCGAAGTAGTGCGCGGTCACTCCGGAGTTCACCACCTCCTGCCGGAACACGGCTTGGCGTGGTCCGTGTTCGAGGTCGATGACGGCTTCCGCCTGGATGCTCGCCTTCTCGTCAAGCAGGAACGCCAGTCGGGGCATGCCGAGCTCAGCGGCCGTCCGGAACTCCAGCTCGGTGTAGGAGATATCGGGTGAGTCCCGGACGGGTGACCCGTAACGGAAGCCGAAAAGACCGACATAGACATCGGCGGTGGCAACCGCGTCCTCGCAGTAGCTGGCCGTTTTACCGTCCCGCGCGGTGAAATAGGCCATGTCGACGATGACATGCCCGGCGCGGCTGACCGCCCGCTCGGCGGCATGGACGAACGAACCGGCCGCACCGGTGGGAAACCGCCGCAGCTCGGAGGTATGACTGAGAAATATCCGCAGTACCCTCGTCGCCCTACGCACAGGTGAACGGTACACAGCTGTCGCGGCCCCGGTTTCGGTGGCACTCCTGGTGGCTCCGGCAGCAGGGGATGCCGCATCGCGGGGCTGGGGCACGCCCGCCAGCCCCGTTCCTTGATCCACGCCTCTGTCGCGGGCACTCTTATCAGTTCACGGGCCTGTCGATATATGGCGTCTGCGCGTAATCACCAGGCGTTCCCGTCCGCCGCGCGCCCCGGTGGCGATCAACCCACGAGGTACGGGGGAACGCGCGGGCCCACCGTGTTCCCACCGGGACGCGAACAGAAGGTAACGAATTTCGTACCATCGGTGCAAGCTCTCGGCTTTGCCTCGGTGGCAAGCGGTCAGCGGGTCCGGGTGGGGACGGTCCCGTCACCGTGGGCGCCAGCCTGGTCGCCGGTCCGGTCGGCGGTGGTAGCGCAGGTCCTGACCAGTATGAAAGCGTCGAAGGGGACGGGCGAGGGGCCGGAGCTGTCGTACACGGTCACTCGGATGCGGGTTGCGCCGCCAGGCTCGCCCGGATCCACGTCGAAGCCGGCGAATGCGTACGGATGCTCCGGCGCGCGCAGCGCCAGCCAGGGCGCTGGTTCGCGGGCGTGAATCGCGCGAAGCCGCGTCGGGTCAGATTTCCGCGGCTCTCCGCCAACGATCACTCGGCCTTCGGGCGGATCGAACAGCTTGCCAGCTGACGGCGCTGAGGAGCCGCCCGTTCCAAGGACCATGTGGACGGTTCCGGCTGAGGTGTCGATCACATCTGTTTCGTGTGACGCTGGCCGCGGCGTGAGCACCTCTGAGCCATCGACTACCCCACGTAGTGGATATGTCCGTTCGTAATGGTGCTCGTGCCCACACAGGACAAGGTCCACTTCGAAGGCGTCGAACAACGGCAGCCATTCCTGACGGATTCCGAGGTCTGCGCCGTTGTGCTGTGCGGCGCTTGACACGGCGGTCTGGTGCATACAGACAATGATCCAGTTAATGCTCGGATCAGCGCGGGCCTGACGCAGGGTTTTCGCGAGCCAGGCCCGTTGCCGGCCGCCACTGTAACCGCGGATGTACATCATGCCGGCGTCCTGATAGCAGATGTCGTCGTTCTGCAGGACGACAAAACGCACGCCCGAAACGGTGAAGGCGTACCACAGGCCGGCGACATCCGGGTTCGCGCGGTCAGTGATTTCGCCAGCGGTGTCGAGGTCATCAGCGGGATCAGTGCTGTCGGGCAGGAGAAAGCGGCTTTGATAAGCGCTCAGCCCATGCGCTCCGTTACCGCGTTCGACCTCGTGGTTGCCAGCGGCGGGCATCCACGGGCGGTGCCGAGCGGATGTACTGATCATGTTGAACCAGTCAGACCATGCCCGGAGTGGGTTGCTGCGCTGATTGGCGTACGACAGATCGCCGACGATCAGGGTGAACAGCGGGTTGATGCGTTCGATGCCGGTCACGACGTGCCCGGACGCCGGGGTGCCGAACGGGTCGTAGGCGGCGGAGGTGCCCTGATCGCCAAAGCAGGTAAACGTGAAGCGCGCCCGGCCGTCGGGTGCCGTCCGCAGCGTCCCACCCTCGCCGCGGGCGATCCGATCATGTAGTACCTCGTACACGTACATGGCATCCGGCTCGAGGTTCCCGAGCAAGGCGTGATGATTGATCACGTCCATGCCGGTGACGCCATCGGTGTACACCCGGGTGACAGCGGGGACCTCGCGATCGAGACCGCCCGGAGGGCTGCCGAAGCGTACCCGCGGGTGGCGGACCATGATCGGTGTTGTCCACGACACGGCCATTGATCTCGCCGGGTCCGGGCCGAACGTCAGATGGATGTGTTCAACGGGAGTTCCCGCGCGCGGGGCCAACTACCCTCCTCGCTTTTTGTCACCATCACTGTTGCCGCTGACTGCTGTTGCTGTCCGCTATGCCGTGGTGTCAACACTCTCCGAAGGACCATGCCGTGGCATCAACGCTATCCGGAGGGCATGGACGAGTTCCGCCGACCACACCGACGGGTATCAGACAGCCCGTGCAGGGTTCGGTGCGGTTTGTGGGATGTCGCACAGACGGCATGGCGAACATGGCGAAGGGGCGGCTCCGCTGCCGCGGAACCGCCCCTTCCTGATCCAGGGTCTTACCCGTAAGACGACTCCTACTCGCTGGACTTGGCCAGATCGATCGGCAGCGCGTCAGGCACCTGGTTCGGCTTTGGTTCACCTCGGAAGGTGAACGTGGCGGCCTCGCCTTCGCCCTCGACATCGCCGACGACGATCTCGCCGGGACGCAGCGTCCCGTACAGGATCTTCTCGGACAGGACGTCCTCGATCTCCCGCTGGATCGTCCGGCGCAGCGGCCGGGCGCCCAGCACCGGGTCGTAGCCCTTCTTGGCGAGCAGCGCCTTGGCTGCGGGGGTCAGCTCCAGCGCCATGTCCTTGTTCTTCAGCTGGACGTCCACCCGGGCCAGCATGAGGTCCACGATCTGGATGATCTCTTGCTCGGACAGCTGGTGGAAGACGATGATGTCGTCGATCCGGTTCAGGAACTCAGGCCGGAAGTGCTGCTTGAGCTCGTCCTGGACCCTCGCCTTCATCCGCTCGTAGTCGATGGCGCCCTGCCCGGTCGCGAACCCGATGCCGGGGCCCTTGGAGATGTCCCGGGTGCCCAGGTTCGATGTCATGATCAGAACGGTGTTCTTGAAGTCCACCAGCCGGCCCTGGGAGTCGGTCAGCCGACCATCCTCCAGGATCTGCAGAAGGGTGTTGAACACATCCGGGTGGGCCTTCTCGACCTCGTCGAACAGCACGACCGAGAACGGCTTGCGGCGCACCCGCTCGGTGAGCTGGCCGCCCTCCTCGTACCCGACATAACCGGGCGGGGAACCCACCAGCCGCGAGACCGTGTGCTTCTCCATGTACTCGGACATGTCGAGCTGGATCAGCGAATCCTCGTCACCGAACAGGAACTCCGCCAGCGTCTTGGACAGCTCGGTCTTACCGACACCGGACGGGCCGGCGAAGATGAACGAGCCACCGGGACGCTTCGGGTCCTTCAAGCCCGCGCGGGTACGCCGGATCGCCTGGGAGACAGCCTTGATGGCCTGCTGCTGGCCGATGACACGGCGGTGCAGCTCGTCCTCCATACGGAGCAGGCGGGCAGTCTCCTCCTCGGTGAGCTTGAAGACGGGGATGCCGGTCCAGATCGCCAGCACCTCCGCGATCTCCTCGTCGCCGACCTCGGCGACGACGTCCATGTCGCCGGCCTTCCATTCCTTCTCCCGCTTGGCCTTCTCAGCCAGGAGGGTCTTCTCCTTGTCACGCAGCGACGCGGCCTTCTCGAAGTCCTGCGCGTCGATCGCGGACTCCTTGTCCCGGCGGACGCTGGCGATGCGCTCGTCGAACTCGCGCAGGTCCGGCGGAGCGGTCATCCGGCGGATACGCATCCGGGACCCGGCCTCGTCGATGAGGTCGATCGCCTTGTCCGGCAGGAACCGGTCGGAGATGTACCGGTCGGCCAGCGACGCCGCGGCGACCAGCGCGCCGTCGGTGATCGACACCCGGTGGTGCGCCTCGTAGCGGTCGCGCAGGCCCTTGAGGATCTCGATGGTGTGTGCCACCGACGGCTCGGCGACCTGGATGGGCTGGAACCGGCGCTCGAGCGCGGCGTCCTTTTCCAGGTGCTTGCGGTACTCGTCCAGGGTGGTGGCACCGATCGTCTGCAGCTCGCCGCGCGCCAGCATCGGCTTGAGGATGGAGGCCGCGTCGATCGCGCCCTCGGCGGCGCCCGCGCCGACGAGCGTGTGGAGCTCGTCGATGAACAGGATGATGTCGCCGCGGGTGCGGATCTCCTTGAGGACCTTCTTGAGGCGTTCCTCGAAGTCACCACGGTAGCGGGACCCGGCGACCAGCGCGCCGAGATCGAGGGTGTACAGCTGCTTGTCCTTCAGGGTCTCGGGGACCTCGCCCTTGACGATCGCCTGTGCCAGCCCCTCGACGACCGCGGTCTTGCCGACACCGGGCTCGCCGATCAGTACCGGGTTGTTCTTTGTCCGGCGTGACAGCACCTGCATGACGCGCTCGATCTCCTTCTCGCGCCCGATGACCGGGTCGAGCTTGGACTCACGAGCGGCCGCGGTGAGGTTACGGCCGAACTGGTCGAGGACCAGCGAAGTCGACGGGGTGCCCTCGGCCGGGGCACCGGCGGTGGCGGGGTCGCCCTTGCCCTGGTAGCCGGACAGGAGCTGGATGACCTGCTGGCGGACCCGGTTGAGGTCGGCGCCGAGCTTGACCAGCACCTGCGCGGCGACGCCTTCGCCCTCACGGATCAGTCCGAGCAGGATGTGCTCGGTGCCGATGTAGTTGTGGCCGAGTTGCAGGGCCTCCCGCAGGGACAGCTCGAGGACCTTCTTGGCCCGGGGCGTGAACGGGATGTGCCCGCTCGGCGCTTGCTGGCCTTGCCCGATGATCTCCTCGACCTGTGACCGAACACCCTCGAGGGAGATCCCGAGCGACTCAAGTGCCTTGGCGGCGACGCCCTCCCCCTCGTGGATCAGTCCGAGCAGGATGTGCTCGGTGCCGATGTAGTTGTGGTTGAGCATCCTGGCCTCTTCCTGAGCCAGGACGACGACCCGACGTGCCCGGTCGGTGAATCTCTCGAACATGTGCGCTCCTTCGAGCGGTGCGACCGACCACACGGCAGCCGGTATCCGCATGCTAGCTCCGCCGAGGCATGTCCCCACGCATCGAACGGAAACCTACCCGCCGGCCTCGCCCTCTTCGTCGTGGACGGCGGACCAACCGGGACAGTCGGCCCACCAGCGAAGACGTCTTAGTCAACGGTGACCGACCGGGAGCGATTCCGTCCCGCTGTTCCGCCGAGAGCAGAACGAAATCTCATGATTACCGGGTCGGTGTGCCCAGCTGCCGGGCGATCGGGTCACACCCGATCATCGGTGGTCACGGGTCTCGGTCCAGATGTCAGTCGCTTGCCGCTAGTTTCTGACAGTGATATTTTGTGTACTTTTAGTTATAATCTTGTGTAAAAGCTGAATGATCTTACTTGTTGATTGCGCTATGGTAGCTAATTGTATCCGCTGTTGAGCGGAGGGCAAGTAGCGATCACCAGATGGTCCTGCGCTGGCCGCCTGGAAAACAAAAGCAAGAGGCTCCGGCTGGTTCGATGGCCGGGATTTTCCGTGCCCCGAACGCTGGCTTGGTTATCGGGGGAGCGTCTGACAACAATGCTGATTGTAATGGCTCGGCGCGGTCGCGGTGACCAAGCGTGTGGTCTTTATAACCGCAATGCCTGATCGACGATCAGCAGATCGCTACCACGTCATGGGGGCGAAATTGTCTACCAAGCAACTTTTTTCAGCCAGAAAATACCCAATATCCGGCTCGCGCTCATGGCTGGAGGTCGCGCTGCCCGCACCCCTCGGCTCCTGCTAGCATCACCTCTCAGGGCATTTTTTGGGGGATGTCACTACATGCACTATCCGGCTTGCGTCTGCCACGAAGAGCTGCCGATGACCGATTGGGGTCGGTCGTCGACGGATCGTCTGGAAGGTAACAGCAGGCCGTGTCGTCACAATCTACCGTACGTTACCGGGAGTCGACTTGTCGACCGATGGAACGGGGGGGAACGCGTGGGGGGATGAACCGGCTCTTAACACCATCGAGTCACCGTCGTCTCCGCTCTGCCGCATGGGAGCTCACTCGCCGCCGATCGTCAGGCGCGCTGGGAGCCAATGGCCCGAAAACGCCTGTCCGCCGGGGCCTGTTGCCCGGCAAACGGGTCGATCCACGTGGGCGGGGCCACGCGGCCGATCGTCGGGCGGACCTGGCGATCGCCACCGCTGTCCTGGTCTCCCTTGTTTCGGCCTGTGGAGCCTCGCCTGGATCGGCGAGCGTGTCCGAACGAAAAGCGAGCGTGACCGTTTCCCTCGCGGGCCGGCCCCTGAATCCGGCGGTCGTCCAGCCAGCCAGCCACCTTATCGACACGAATGGATCTCCGTTTGATGTGCGGTCGGGGACCGCGGGCAGGCTGGCGTTCGTGTTTTTCGGTTACACCCACTGCCCGGACGTCTGCCCGACAACGGCAGCCGACATTGCCGCGGCTCTCGGCCAGCAAACCCCGGCCGTTCGGGCCAGGACCACCTTTGTTTTTGTGACGACCGATCCCGAGCGTGACTCGCCGCAGACGATGCGTCGATGGCTCGATCAGTTCGACACATCCTTCATCGGCCTCACTGGAAAATGGGCGGACATCGCTGGCTACGCAGCGGCCCTCGGGCTCCCGGTCGTTCCGCCCGAGCAGGCGGCAGATGGGAGCTGGCTGGTTCAGCACGTGTCCCGAGTGACCGCCTTCGCACCGGATGGCACCGCCCGCGCCGGATATTTTCCCAGCACGACCGTCGCTGACTATTCACATGATATTCCCCTGTTGCTGGAGAATCGACTGTAGTGGGTGCCTTTCCGTGTACACAGCATGTACGCACGATACGCGCACTGACCGTCGTGGAGGAGATCCGGGACATGCGGAGGACTCGCAGCGGTGACCGGCAAACGCAGTTGTGGCGGTGGTGGCCACTATGAGCCGGCCCGTGCACGGCGGCGGTCCAGGACCTTTTTCGCAGTAACACCTCGCGGTCCGGTAGCCAGCACGGAACTCGGCGGTTCATCCCCCGATCTTGGGTTGTAGTTGATACCCGTAAGGTGAAAGGAACGACCTTGCTGTCTGCCCTTGTCTCGGCAGCAATCGTTGTCATTGCTCTCACGCTGTTCGCGACATCCGGTACCAATCTGTGGTGGATGCTTCACGCATGGCGCACGCCTGAAACGTACCACGAGACCTTCTACCTGCCGGCCGTGGGCAAACCCTGCCACAGTTTTTCGATTATCGTTCCCGCCCGCCACGAGAGCGAGGCGGTGCTGAGCGCGACCGTCGCCCGTCTCGTCAACCAGACGCACCCGCAGGTGGAAATAATTCTGGCTGTCGGCCACGATGACCCGTCGACTGTGCAGGTGGTACAGAAAATTGCCGCCGGCCAGCCAGGCCTGAAAATCTCAGTCGACCAGTCCGAAGTCAAGAACAAACCGCGCCAGCTGAACACCGCCCTCGCGGACTGTACCGGCGACATCGTAGGCGTCTTCGACGCGGAGTCACTGGCGGCCGCGGAACTGCTCGCCCATGTTGACGAGGTATTTCAGACAAGTAATGCCGACGTCGTCCAGGGTGCGGTCCAGCTCGTCAACTTCCAGTCCAGCTGGTTTTCTCTCCGCAACTGTCTGGAATATTATTTCTGGTTCCGTTCACGGCTGCATCTGCATGCTCAGAAGCAGTTCATCCCGCTCGGCGGGAACACGGTGTTCGTACGCCGGACACTGCTCAACGAAGTTAACGGATGGGATGGCAACTGCCTCGCCGAGGACTGCGATCTCGGTGTCCGGCTGTCCGCGCTCGGCCGCAAGGTCAGTGTCGCCTTCGATCCTCGCCTCGTCACCCGGGAGGAGACACCTGACACGATATACGCCCTGGTGAAGCAACGGACCAGGTGGAATCTCGGTTTTATGCAGGTACTCCACAAGGGCGACTGGCGGAAGCTGCCGACCCGCCGTGCGCGGAACCTCGCCCGCTTCACCCTTACGCAACCGATGACACAGGCGTTTTCGGGACTGGTGCTCCCGGTCGCTCTGTTGACTGTCGTGGCCGGTAAGTTTCCTATGGTCGTCACGTTGACCTCCTTTCTGCCGGCTGTCCCGACGATCGCCATGCTCGGCTTCGAAACGGCCGCGCTCCGGGCATTCGGACGGGATTACGACTTTCGTATCCGGGTTCGTGACTATGTCAGTCTCGTGTTCTTTATGCCCGCCTACCAGCTGATCCTCTCGTGGGCGGCCGTCAGATCAGCCTTTCGTTTCTTCGCCGGAAACTTCGAGTGGGAGAAGACCGCCCACACCGGAGCCCATCTAAGTACATCCGCAACCGCCGACGACGCGGCCTGAAGAAAGTCAGGGGGATCCGGACGTGTCCATGACCGCAGTGCTACCGCAGCCAGTCCTGAGCGCCTTACGAACACCCGCGGCGGCGGTCGACCGGCATCGGCGGCGGTGGCCGGATGTAGTGATCGTCATGGGGCTAGTGACGATCACAACCATAGTTCTACTTGTCAATCTCCACGGTTACCCGACTGTCCAGGACGACGAGGGAACCTATCTCTCCCAGGCAGAATGGGTGCGGGCGCACGGCGCGCTGTCGCCATACACCTACTGGTATGACCATCCGCCGTTCGGCTGGATACAGCTGGCCGGGCTTTCCTGGATCCCAGCCTTCCACGGGGGCCCGCTGACGGTCGCGTCCGGGCGCGCTATCATGCTCCTCTACGCCGATGCCTCGGCTGCGCTGCTCTACCTGCTGGCTCGCCGGCTGGGTATCCGCCGGCCCTTTGCCATCCTGGCCGTCCTGCTGTTCGTCTGTTCGCCGATCTCCGTGACCTTTCTGCGTCAGGTGTATCTGGACAACCTCGCGATCCCGTGGCTTATCGCGGCCTTCTACTTCGCCTGTACACCCCGTCAGCACCTCTGGCACTATGTGCTGGCCGGAGTTTTTCTCGCGGTTACCGTGCTGACCAAGGAGACCACCACCATACTGGTGCCCGCCGTGGCGCTCGCGGGCTGGCAGTCCAGTTACGCGAGGACCCGGGATTTCGCCTCCGTAGGCTTCTGGTCGGGTTTTGTGCTGATTTGCCTGGCATATCCCCTGATGGCCTTATTGAAAAATGAGCTGTTCGCTGGCCCCATCCGGGTGTCGCTGCAGGCCGCGATGGAGTTCCAGTTCGTGAAACGGTCCGGCTCGGGCTCGGTGTTCGACCCGGTTGCGTCGGCTCACGCCACGGCCCTCGGCTGGGTGCAGCTGGACCGGTGGCTGCTGATTCTGGGCGCCCTGAGCGCTCTTCTCGCGCTCACCATCCGTCGGCTTCGCCCGATCGGGCTGGTGGTCGTGCTGCTGGGAATCACCTTGCTACGAAAGGGCTATCTGCCGCAGATGTTCATCATCGTGGCGCTGCCCTTTCTCGCGTTGTGCGTGGGTGGCGTGGTCGACCAGGCGTGGTCGACCACCCAGCGGTGGGGCAAGCCGGCGCGATTGATCGGCGACGGCAGCCTGCTCGCGGCTTTTACCGTCGGCATTGTGCTGCTCGGTGCCGCATGGCAGCCTGGCCTCGCGCGGGCTTTCACATCCTCCAACAATACGGAACACGTCGCGGCCGTAGCTTATCTGCGAACCTCGGCGATCCCGCGGGACAGTCGTATCGTCGTGGATAACACGATGTGGCAGGATGTTTACCATGCCGGCTTCTCCTCACCCTGGCATACGATTTGGTACTACAAAGTAGATCTTGACAGTGCGGCAAAGAAAGAGCTGCCGGACGGCTGGCGCGATCTGGACTACATCATCCTCACACCATTCATGCGACAGGATATTTCGACTCTCGGGCTGACTACGATGGGTATCGCGGTCGAACACTCGCGGGTAGTCGCACGTTTTGGCACGGGTCCGGCCGCGGTTGAGCTCCGAGCGGTGACAAAGTGATCAACAGCCGCGCTGAATCGACGGCGGACAGGCGGCAAGCGGCTTTCAAGACTGTCTGAAAACCAGCGGATCTGGGGGTAGCGTGAGTCGAAAAAAGAAACAGCCGGCGGGTGTCGCCGTCGGGTCCCCGCCAGCGTCTCCGCAGGAGCCCGAACCGGGTCCGGCGGAGCGGACGGCGGTCGATGGGATTCCCGCACAGTATTCAAGAGCGGAATCCGGGCCGCGACCGCAGCTGACGGTGATCGTGCCGACGCGAAACGAAGCGGGTAATGTGGTGCCGCTTCTCAACCGGGTGGACGCGGCGCTCAGCGGTATGGCTGCCGAAGTTCTGTTCGTCGACGACTCCACCGACCACACGCCACAGACTGTGGAAAGCGTCCGGCGAAACTTCAACGTGACGGTCCGTCTTTATCATCGTGCACCGGCTGTCCGTTGGGGGGGACTCGGCGGTGCGGTCGTCGACGGGCTCCGCTCGGCACGCTCTCCTTACGCGGTCGTGATGGATGGCGATCTTCAGCATCCGCCGGAAGCTCTGCTGACGCTCTATGACGCCGCAGTCGCCAATCAGGCGGACATGGTGATCGCCAGTCGCTATCGCGGGAACGGGGATGCCGCCGGACTGGCCAATGGCGTGCGCAGGTTTGTGTCGTCCGGCGCCAGTCTTGTCTCCCGGTTGGTTTTCCCCCGCCGGCTGCGGGATGTGACCGACGTGATGAGTGGATTCTTCCTCGTCCGGATCGGTGCGCTCCATCTTGACAATCTGCAGCCGAGTGGTTACAAAATTTTGCTTGAGCTGCTCGTCCGTATGGACAAGATCAGTGTAGCGGAGATCCCGTACTCGTTTGCGAAACGGCATACGGGCGAATCCAATGCCTCCGTCCTCGAAGGGCTGCGGTTTGTTCGGCATCTTTTCTGGCTCCGGGTCCCGCGAGCGGCGCGCTTCGCGCTCGTTGGCGCGACGGGGCTGTTGCCCAACGTTCTCGGTACCGCCGCCCTCGTCCTGCTCGGATTGCATTACACTGTCGCCGCCATAGTGGCTACGCAAATCGCGAACGGGTGGAACTTCCTCGGCTGTGAGCTACTCGTCTGGCACGACAGAAAGGGCTCCTGGCGGCACCGGATCGGGCCCTTCATGCTGCTTAACAGCAGCGATCTGTTCCTACGGCTGCCGCTGCTCGCCTTTTTTGTCGAAAAGTGGGGCCTGAGCGTTGGGGCTGGCACGCTGCTGACGCTGGTCATCGCGTTCGCGTTACGATTTCTGCTTATCGACTGGTTGGTCTATCGGGGGCGTGGGAAGAAAGTTACCGGACATCTGCCCGAAACAACGATCATGGTTGAGCGGGAGGCATTTGAAAACGTGTTTGCCGAACATACGGCATGAACCCGCAAGCGGTGGCTGTCGATGGTCTGGCTGGGACCTCCGGCAGCCCAGCCTGGGCAACCGCGGCAAGTCCCACAGCCTTGCCGGCAGTTTACCGCCCCACTGCTGGTGGGGACCTGGGCAGCTGCCCCGAGAACTCTGGAGAAGGTGATTGTCGATGACAGGTCCTGAAAATATCGGGCGCCGTCGCCGATGGCGGCGCTGGCAAACTGCCAGATCACTTGGCGCGCTATCCGTGGCGGTCATGTTCACGGCGCTTCTCGGGCCCGTGGCAGCCGCGCCACAGGCGGCCCTGGCTGCCGCGACGAATATGTTGCAGAATGGGTCTTTGGAGACGCTGGACGCCGCTGGCGTGCCGACGTGCTGGGAGAAGTCGGGCTGGGGCGGCAACACGGTGGTGTGGGGTTCGGGCGGGACTGCTCATACTGGTTCGAAGGCGTTTCAGCTCACGGTTTCGAATTATGTGAGTGGCGATCGCAAGTTG